>NZ_JBQCVL010000004.1:207274-207804 GCF_051958425.1 Neisseria sp. P0013.S005
TGATACCGGTGCTACTGGTGCTAAAGGTGATACCGGTGCAACCGGCGACAAAGGTGAAAAAGGTGACACCGGCGTAACCGGCGCAACTGGTGCTAAAGGCGATACCGGTGCTACTGGTGATACCGGTGCTACTGGTGCTACTGGTGCTACTGGTGCTACTGGTGCAACTGGTGCTACTGGTGCTACTGGTGCAACCGGCGCAACTGGTGCTAAAGGCGATACTGGTGCAACTGGTGCTAAAGGTGATACCGGCGCTACTGGCGCAACCGGCGACAAAGGTGAAAAAGGTGATACCGGCGCTACTGGCGCAACCGGCGACAAAGGTGAAAAAGGTGACACCGGCACTACTGGCGCAACTGGCGCTAAAGGTGATACCGGTGCTACTGGTGCAACTGGCGCTAAAGGTGATACCGGCGCAACCGGCGACAAAGGCGAAAAAGGTGACACCGGCGCTACTGGTGCAACTGGTGCTAAAGGTGATACCGGCGCAACCGGCGACAAAGGCGAAAAAGGTGACACCGGCGTAACCG
>NZ_JBQCVL010000005.1:0-199947 GCF_051958425.1 Neisseria sp. P0013.S005
GCCGTAGTGGTCTGCAGTACGCTGTTGGCTGCGTATGTGCAGGTAGTGGAGTACGGCTTGGTATTTGAAGTGTAATGCATATTTGCTCATAAAAAAACTGCACCTTGTGAGTTGGAGGGGGGGATGTCCAACTTTTGGGGTGCAGTTCAATTTTCAGACGGCCTTTCCTATTTAAAGTTGCGACAAAGACAATCATCCCTATTATTGTAATCATTTAATCAAAAATGATTGCTTGATAAATGTTTGCCATATATCAACCTAATATTCCCAAATTGCCACTATCATTAACTTTCTTCTTATGAAGAAGATTTTTTATATCAATAATTTATTTGGTATAAATTTTTCCTTTTACCTAATATAAATAAACAGGATCCCTTATGTTGAACAAACATCTCTTTTTATCTTTGCTAATGGCTGTCTCTACTGCAACGGTATCCGCCGAAACCCATCATGCACATTGGTCTTACACAGGTGAAAACGATGCTGCACACTGGGGCGACTTGAGCGAAGACTTTGCTGTCTGCAAAACAGGCAAACAGCAATCTCCAGTGGACTTCTCCACAACAAAAGCAGTAAAAGGCAAACAACTGGCATACCGTTACAACGTCGCCGACTACAAAGTAGAAAATAACGGCCACACCCTTCAAGCCACGCCGCAAGGCAAGGCCCAAACCATCGTGATTAACGGTAAAACCTATACCTTCAAACAATTCCACTTCCATACGCCGAGCGAACATACTTTCAAAGGCAGACATTTCCCAATGGAAGCGCATTTCGTCCATCAAGCCGAAGACGGTACTTTGGCAGTCATCGGCTCTGTATTTAAACCGGGCAAAAACAATCCTGCCCTGTCCGCACTCACAGCCAAAAAACTGAAAGCAGGCGAATCCGTAACATTGAAAAACTTAAATATCCAAGCCCTGCTGCCTAAAGATAGCAAGTCCTTCCAACTGAAAGGCTCGCTGACAACGCCGCCTTGCAGCGAAAACGTTACTTGGGTTGTCTTAAAAACTCCGGTTCAGGCAGATGCGGCGCAGTTTAAAGCCATGCGCGACATTATCGGCGGCGAAAACAACCGTCCCGTACAACCTTTAAATGACCGTGAAGTCAATGAAGACAAATAACTTCTAAGGCCGTCTGAAAACAAAAAAGCACCCGGAAACGGGTGCTTTTTCAATCACATCAATCAGGATTTTTTGTTACCCAACGCGGCTTTCACAAACGCGCTGAACAAAGGATGGCCTTTGCGCGGATTGGAAGTAAATTCCGGATGGAACTGACACGCAAAGAACCAAGGATGATTTGGCAATTCGATGGTTTCAACCAAACGCTCGCGGCCTGCGGATACGCCGCCGATGACCAAACCGGCTTTTTCCAACTGAGGAACATAGTTGTTGTTAACTTCGTAGCGGTGGCGATGGCGCTCGCGGATATGTTCGCTGCCGTAGATTTTTGCGGCAAGGCTGCCCGGTTTGAGATCAACTTCTTGCGCACCCAAACGCATGGTGCCGCCCAAATCGGCAGATTCGTCACGGGTTTCTACGCTGCCGTCGGCAGTTTGCCATTCGTCAATCAGGGCAACGACAGGCGCGGCGCATTTCAAGTCAAACTCGGTAGAGTTCGCACCCTTCAAGCCTGCAACATCGCGGGCGTATTCGATCAGGGCGATTTGCATACCCAAGCAGATGCCCAAGTATGGTACGTTGTTTTCACGCGCATAGCGTACGGCGGCAATTTTGCCTTCTACGCCGCGTGAACCGAAGCCGCCCGGCACCAAAATCGCGTCCATATCTTTGAGCATGGAAACGTCGCCATTGCCCTTCTCGATGCTTTCACTGTCGACAAAGGTAATTTGTACGTCGGTTTCAGTGTGAATACCCGCGTGTTTCAGGGCTTCGATCAATGATTTGTAGGACTCGGTCAAATCAACGTATTTGCCGACCATCGCAATTTTGACGGTGTGTTTCGGATTTTGAATCGCGTGAACGATTTTCTTCCATTCGGTCAAATCGGCTTGTTTGACATTCAGTTGGAGCTGCTCGGTAATAATGTTGTCGATGCCTTGGTTGTGCAGCATTTCAGGGCATTCGTAAATACTGTCCACATCGTAGCTGCCCACGATGGCACGTTCTTCAACGTTACAGAACAAAGCAATCTTACGGCGCTCGTCCGCAGGCATTTCTCTGTCCATACGGCAGATCAGGATGTCCGGTTGCAAACCGATGCTCAACATTTCTTTAACGGTATGCTGGGTCGGTTTGGTTTTGATTTCACCGGCGGCGGCAATGTAAGGAACATAGCTCAGGTGGGCAAACAATGTATTGTTGCGGCCGAGCTGGCTGCGCATTTGGCGGATGGCTTCCAAGAAAGGCAACGATTCGATATCGCCAACTGTACCGCCGATTTCGACAATCGCCACATCATAACCGGCCGCGCCTTCGTGGATACGGCGTTTGATTTCATCGGTAATGTGCGGAATCACTTGTACGGTACCGCCCAAATAATCGCCGCGACGCTCTTTGGCAATCACGTTTTCATAGACTTGGCCGGTACTGAAGCTGTTGCGGCGGGTCATGGTGGCGTTGATGAAACGCTCGTAGTGACCGAGGTCGAGGTCGGTTTCCGCGCCGTCATCGGTCACGAATACTTCTCCGTGTTGAAACGGGCTCATGGTACCCGGGTCAACGTTGATATACGGGTCGAGCTTAAGCATGGTCACGTTCAAGCCACGCGACTCGAGAATAGTAGCAATAGAAGCGGCGGCGATACCTTTACCCAAAGAAGATACAACGCCGCCGGTTACGAAAATAAATTTAGTCATGATGTGATACCCATGTTGGAATGTGTGATTTTAACTTGAAGCAGCATATTCTGGCAAACGGCAAAAGCTTCAGGCCGTCTGAAAATAACGTTTTCAGACGGCCTTATCATACTGTTTCTATATATCAGCGCAGCTCGCGGCGCAGGATTTTGCCAACGTTGGATTTTGGCAACTCGTCGCGGAATTCGATGTCTTTCGGCACTTTATAAGCGGTCAGTTCTTTGCGGCAGAAATCGATCAACTCTTCCTTAGTTAAAGATGGATCTTTGCGTACAACGAAGACCTTAATCGCTTCACCGGTTTTCTCACTTTTCACGCCGATACAGGCGACTTCCAAGACTTTGTCGTTGCCGGCCACCACTTCTTCGATTTCGTTCGGATACACATTGAAACCGGATACCACAATCAAATCTTTTTTGCGGTCCACCAGCTTCAGCCAGCCTTTTTCATCCATCACAGCAATGTCACCGGTCTCTAAAAAGCCGCGTGCATCGATTGCTTTAGCGGTTTCTTCAGGACGGTTCCAATAGCCTTTCATCACTTGCGGGCCACGCACCCACAATTCACCCGGTTGTCCGATCGGTACTTCCTTACCGTCCGCATCACGCAATTCGACCTCGGTCGAAGGAACAGGCAGGCCGATACCACCGCTGTAAGCTTCAATATTCAAAGGATTACAACATACGCCCGGGCTGGCTTCGGTCAAGCCGTAGGCCTCCACAATCGGCGTACCGGTGATTTTTTTCCATTTTTCCGCCACGGCTCTTTGCGTTGCCATACCGCCGCCCAAAGTCAGCTTCAAACGGGAAAAATCGACTTCGGCAAAATCTGGACGGTTGACCATCGCATTAAACAGGGTATTCACACCGATGAATACGCTAATCGGCTCTTTTTTCAATTCACCGACAAATCCTTTCATGTCGCGCGGATTGGTAATCAAGATGATTTTAGAACCGGTATTGGCGAAAATCATCAGGTTTACCGTCAAGGCAAAGATATGATAAAGCGGCAACGCGGCAATGACCGTTTCTTTGCCTTCGTGCAGGCTGTTTTTAATCCATTCTTTTGCCTGCAACATATTGGCGCAGATATTGCCGTGACTGAGGACGGCGCCTTTCGCCAAACCGGTCGTACCGCCCGTATATTGCAGCAAAGCAGTATCGTCGCGCGTCAACTCGACTGGTTTGAACGAATTGGCCGCACCTTGCTTCAAGGCCGTCTGAAAAGTCACGGTATTGGGAATGCGGTATTCCGGCACCATTTTTTTCACTTTGCGGATGACGAAATTCATCAACGCGCCTTTAATCATGCCGAACATCTCGCCGACCGACGCGACAATCACATGTTTAATTTGCGTACGCGGCAACACCAACTCCAATGTATTGGCAAAGTTCTCCAACACGACAATCGTTGTCGCGCCGCTGTCTTTCAACTGATGCTCCAACTCGCGCGGCGTATAAAGCGGATTCGTATTCACTGCCACCAAACCTGCCTGCAAAATACCGAAAAGCGCAATCGGATATTGCAAAACGTTCGGCATCATAATCGCCACACGCTCGCCGCGCGGCAGTTTCAATACGTTTTGCAGGTAAGACGCAAAATCAGTCGCCAACTTGCCCACTTCGGCATAAGTCAGCGTTTTGCCCATGTTTTGAAAAGCAGGTTTATCCGCGAATTTCTCGACACTTTGACGGAATACGTCGCTGATGGAGCTGTATTGAGAAATATCGATTTCAGAGTTTACGCCTTGTTCATAGCTTTTGAGCCAGAGTTTTTCCATATTGATCAGTCTTTTATTTAGTCGTTTTTTGAAATCGAGGCCGTCTGAAAGGCTTTATTTCAATCCGCCGCTTCGTTTTCAGATGGCCCTTTTATTAAGCAGTAATAATGACAGGCTTGTCGGTGGACATGATGATACCGCCGCCCAAGCACACATCGCCGTCATACAGTACCGCAGATTGTCCGGGGGTTACCGCCCATTGCGGCTCGTCAAAGACAAGCTCGACGGTTTCATCATCCAAGTAACGCAACGTACAAGGTGCGTCAGCCATACGGTAGCGCGTTTTGCAGGTATAGCGTCCTTCTTTCGGGCGTTCGGGCAATGTGAAACTCAAATCGTTCATGATCAGGCTTTGCGTATAAAGCAAAGGATGGTCATGGCCTTGGACGACAATCAGTTCGTTTTTGGTCAAATCCTTGGCCGCCACAAACCATGGCTCACCTGCGCCACCTATACCCAAGCCTTTGCGTTGGCCCAGCGTGTAAAACATCAAGCCGACGTGTTCGCCGACTACTTTGCCTTCAGGGGTCACCATTTTGCCATTATTGGTCGGCAGGTATTTTTGCAAAAACTCGCGGAACGGGCGCTCGCCGATAAAGCATATGCCGGTACTGTCTTTTTTGGTTGCGGTCGGTAATTTGAATTCTTCGGCAAGACGGCGGACTTCAGGCTTCTCCAAATCGCCCAACGGGAAAATCGCACGCTCGAGTTGGAAAGGTTTGAGACGGTACAGGAAATAGCTTTGGTCTTTATTTTGATCCAAGCCTTTGAGCAGGTAATGCACGCCGTTGCGAACTTCTTTTCGGGCATAGTGTCCGGTGGCAATAGTATCGGCGCCCTGCTCTATGGCGTAGTCCAAAAAGCATTTGAATTTGATTTCGGCATTGCACAAGACATCCGGATTCGGCGTGCGGCCTGCGCTGTATTCTTTGAGGAAATAGGCAAATACGTTGTCTTTGTATTGTGCGGCGAAATTGACGATGTCGATGTCGATGCCGATGATGTCGGCGACGGCAATGGCATCGAAGGAATCTTGTTTGATGCTGCAATATTCGTCGTTGTCGTCATCTTCCCAGTTCTGCATGAACACGCCGCTGATTTGATGGCCTTGCTGTTTGAGCAGGGCCGCGGTAACGGATGAATCGACGCCGCCGGAGAGGCCGACGATGATGTTTGCTGGTGTGTTGTGAGTATTCATGAGCGGAATGTGGGTTTCAAATACATTTTTTAAAGTGGGATTTTAGCACATTTTGATTTGACGACAGAAAAGGCCGTCTGCAAGCCCAATGACTTTCAGACGGCCTTTATATGCAAATTTAAGCAATTAGTGCTGATGTGCGCCACCGTGTGCGCCGTGGTCGTGCTGCATTTCGGTTTTAGGCGCGGTTTTCACTTCCAGCTCGACAGTTTGAGGTTTGGCGTTTTTGAATTTCAGGGTTACAGGCACTTTTTCGCCTTCTTTCAATTGTTTTTTCAGACCCATGAACATAACGTGGTAGCTGCCCGGTTTCAGCTCGGTTACGCCTTTTGCCGCCAAAGGCACGCCGCCTTTAACTTCGCGCATACGCATAACGCCGTTGTCGTTAATATGGGTATGTACTTCAACGCGTTCTGCAACAGGGCTGCTGCCGCCTACCAAGAAGTCTTGTTTGGCTTCATCGTTTTGGATTTTCATGAATGCGCCACCCATTTTCATACCTTCGACAGTGGCACGCGCCCAACCGTCTTCGATATGGATACCGGCTGCAGATACGGAAGTTGCCAAGCCTGCCAGAATCAGGGTTGCCATTAATTTTTTCATGTTTTGCTCCTTGTGTTTGCCAAATGGCTGGGATATACAGCCTTCATCTTACAACCAAAGGCCGTCTGAAAACTTTGATATAGATTAATTAATACTATCTAATCCTAACGAATTACTATATTACCACATTTTTAAGCAGTTAATGCAATAACCCAAACAATAAATAACATGAACAAAGCCATCAATTGCGCGGCCGAGCCGGCATCTTTGGCACGCTTGGCCAGCTCGTGTTTTTCAGTAGAGGTATGGTCAACGGCTGCTTCGACGGCGGTATTAAACAATTCGGTAATCAATGAAATAAACGATGCGGCAATAAGCACCATTTTAATGGCCGGTCCGAAATCAAGGAATAAGGCCAAGACAATTAAAATCAGGTTCAGCCAAAAAACTTGGCGAAATGCGCTTTCATAACGATACGCGGCAGCCAGTCCGTCTTTGGAATAACCAAACGCATTGATAATGCGCTTGATACCGTTTTTTCCTTTTTTCTCGGAAGCGTAGGAAGATGGTTTCATCATATACTCAACATAAAAAGGCCGTCTGAAAAAAACGGTCGGATCAATTTTCAGACGGCCTTTGGATTTATTGTTTTGCCCAAGATGCCACGGCATCTGCGAACATGGCGGCAACGTCGAAATCTTTTTGCTTCATGATTTCTTGGAAGCCGGTCGGGCTGGTTACGTTGACTTCGGTCAGGTTGCTGCCGATGACATCCAAACCAGCAAGCAAAATACCGCGGTGCTTCAATTCAGGCGCAAGGGTTTCTGCAATCTCACGGTCGCGCTCGCTCAACTCCTGCGCCACGCCGCGGCCACCGGCAGCCAAGTTGCCGCGTGTTTCGCCATTTTGCGGAATGCGCGCCAAAGCATACGGAACAACTTCCCCGCCGATAATCAGAATGCGCTTGTCGCCATGTACGATTTCAGGAATATAACGTTGCGCCATGATGGTGCGTGAATCAAGCTGCATCAGGGTTTCCAAAATACTGCCGATATTGGGGTCGGATTCGCTCAGGCGGAAAATGCCCATACCGCCCATGCCGTCCAAAGGTTTGATGATGATGTCGCCGTGTTCTTTCAAAAAGGCACGGACATCGGCGGAACGTGTGGTAACCAAGGTTGGCGCGGTAAACTGGTTGAAGTTCAAAATAGCCAATTTCTCATTGAAATCGCGCATTGCCTGCCCGCTGTTAAACACTTTTGCGCCCTGCTGCTGCGCCAACGTCAAAAACTGGGTCGCATACAGATATTGCATATCAAACGGCGGATCAGTGCGCATAATGACCGCATCGAAATCTTTTAAGGCCGTCTGAACTTTTGCCTCTGCTTTAAACCATTCATGATCGTCATCGTTCTTCGCGCCGACAAACTCAAATGCCGCTGCCTGAGCCACCACCAAGCCTTCACGGACGGACAATTCTCCGCTCAAGGTATGAAAAAGCTGCCAACCGCGCTTTGCCATTTCACGCATCATGGCGTAAGTAGTGTCTTTATAGGTTTTAAAACTTGCCATCGGATCGGCGATAAACAGGACTTTCATCAAAATTTCCTTGTAAACAGACAATATAATCATACCTTGTATTCTGCCTGCCTGAAAAGGTGGCAAAATATAGAAAAGGCCGTCTGAATTCTATTTTCAGACGGCCTTGAGGCTTTTAGGCGGCTGCCAAATGCAAGAGTTCGGCGGCATGGCTGCGTGTGGTATCGGTAATGATTTCGCCACCCAACATACGCGCGATTTCCTCAATGCGCTGATGATGGTTCAAGACGCTGATTTCGCTGACGGTTTGTTCTCCTTCGCTATGCTTGCGCACCTGCCAATGGTTTTCACCGCAAGAGGCAACTTGAGGAAGATGGGTTACCGCCAAGACTTGATGTTTTTTACCTAAGGCACGCAAAGCTTTACCGACCATTTCAGCGACGCCGCCACCAATACCGGTATCCACTTCATCAAAAATTAATGTCGGCACTTGCGTGTATTGGCTGGCAACCACTTGCAAAGCCAAGCTGATACGCGCCAATTCGCCGCCGGAAGCCACTTTGTTCAAAGGACGGGACGGATTGCCTTTATTCGCCGCCACTTGGAATTGCACCTGCTCCAGACCATGTGCGGTCGGCGAAGACGGCAACAAGACGATATCAAAACGTGCGCCTTTCATGGCCAAATGCTGCATATGCTCGGTGGTCTCTTTGCCCAAACGGCCGGCTGCCTGATGGCGCATGGCGGAGAGAATATGCGCGGCTTCATGGTATTCGGCAAGATTGCGTGCGACTGTATTTTCCAAGGCTTCCAAATCGGCAGCCGCTTGCAGGTTTTGCAGGCGCTCGTCAATTTCTACCAACTTTTGCGGCAACTCTTCCGGCTCAATGCGGTATTTGCGCGCCATGCTCATCAATTCGCCCATACGGCTTTCTTGTGCGGCCAATTCATTAGGATCGATATCACTGCGACCGGCCACATCGCGCATATTGGCACTGATTTCACCCAATTCTGCCTCAATACTTGCCAACATATTCAGACTCTCGGCGAAGCGCGGCTCAATGTTTTGCAGATTGCCCAATAATTTTTGGCATTGATAGATTTGACGTTGGATGCCGTTGTCTCCGTCTATGCTGTCACCTACTTGTTCGGCGGTTTGCAGCAACTCGGCCGAATGCGCCAGGCTGTCGTGGCTTTGGCTTAAGGTTTCCCATTCGTTGGGCTTGAGCTCCAATTGGTTCAATTCATTAAACTGCCATTCCAAACGCTCGCGTTCGATGGCCATGGTTTCTGCCTGCTTTTGTGCTTCTTGCAGTGCCTTTTTCGCATTGACCCAATTTTGATAAAGCTGTTTGACCGTTTCTGCCTGCTCTTTGCTGCCGGCAAACGCATCCAATAACTCGCGTTGCGCAGATTCTTGATTCAATGAGTGATGGGCATTTTGGCCGTGAATATCGATTAACTGCTCGCCGATGGCTTTCAGTTGCGCCAATGTTGCTGCCTGATTATTGATATAACTGCGGCTTTTACCCTTGGCGTCGATAATACGGCGGATGCTGAGCTCTTCGGCATCTTCTTCCAAAAGGCCTTGCTCCTGCAGCTGCGCTTTCAGTTCGAGCAAACCGCTGATGTCGAATAAAGCCGACAACTGCGCTTCTTTGGCGCCGCTGCGCACTTGGCTGTAATCGGCTTTATCGCCCAACAACAGGCCAATCGCATCCAGAGTAATCGATTTGCCTGCACCGGTCTCGCCCGTCAATACGGTAAAGCCGTTTTGAAAATCAAGATTTAGGTTTTCAACAATGACAAAATCACGCAAAGAAAGTGCCAACAGCATTGTAGTATTCCTTAGTAAATTACCCGCACCTATGCGGAATATCTTTAGATAAGCTGATTATAACTAAGATTTTTTATAGTTTGAATCAGATTTTTCTTATAATTTATCTAAGATATTTATTTTAAACAAATTATTTTTAAAGCAGTCAATAAAAAGGCCGTCTGAATATTGCTACATGTTCAGACGGCCTAAATTTATTTTACTCTGCCAGTTCTACTTGTTCATGCCTCATCAATTCCTGCCCCACTCCGGCAAGCAGGTTCAGATAACGCTCATACTGCTTGAGCATATCGGCAATCAATTCTTTTTGCATCATATATTGCACATCGTATCCATCGCGCCCATCCGAGAAATACGTCAACGGTATGAACGTTGCCGCATATTTGAAATGAGGCAGGCCGTCTTCGCGAATCAACTGGTCGGTAATTTCCCGCTTTACGGATTTAATCCCATAGACAAAGTCCCTTACCGTCCCTTTATGCACCACTAGCTCCACCGACGGCTCATCTTGTTGCAATCTGAAACACGATTGTTTCAGACGGCCTTTACATTCAAATCAGTTAATCAGTCTGTTTCCTGATTCAACTGCTTCTTCAACCTCCTCATCGCCTGTCGGCGGCGTTTCCATCAAATCAGGCAACACCAGCTCGCCCAATTCAGTCAGCGGCGGCAATTCTTCCAAACTTTCCAAACGCAAATCGCTTAAGAATGTTGCCGTCGTCGCCCACAAAGCCGGACGGCCGACAGAATCACGGTGGCCGATGACTTCAATCCAGCCTCTATCCTGCAAGGTTTGCATGACATTTTGCGACACCGCTACGCCGCGTATACCTTCGATATCGCCACGCGTTACCGGTTGCTGATAGGCAATAATCGCCAGTGTTTCCATCACGGCGCGGGAATAACGCGGCGCACGTTGCTCTTGCAGGCTGCCCAGTCGTTCAAATGCGGCTTGGGCGATTTGGAAGCGCCAACCCTCATGAGTATGCACCAGTTGCAAAGCCCTGCCCTGCCAACGTGCTTTCAGTTGCGCCAATACGTCAATCAGTTTGTCTTGCGACAACGGCGGCACGCACAATTCGCGCATGGCTTTTTCGTTTAAGGGTTCGATTTGCGTCAACAGCGCCGCTTCAATCAGCGCATCGGGAGAAAGTTTTTCAGTCATAATAAAATCAATGTTCAGACGGCCTAAACAGCCAAAGGCCGTCTGAAAGATAATATGGTCAACGGTTTGTTACGCGCTCAAATGCGCTTTCAGTTTTTCTTCGTCCAAAAACCAATGGCAGATTTCGGTATCGCCATCCAGTAAAACAGGCACCAGCTCATTGTACTTTTCTTCTAAAACCGGATCGGCATCAACATCGACAATATCCAGCTCAAATCCAAACTGATCCTGATAAGGATTTAATTGTTCGCGCATTTTGTGGCATAGGCTGCAATATTCCCGAAACATCAAGGTCAGTTTCATGGCGGTTACTCTCGGAGGGACAAAAGCGGCCATTGTATAGCAAAATGCTTCCAAACCATACAGGCATGACAAAGGCCGTCTGAACAGGCGCGAAACGAAATCAAGGATTTCTGTCACGCCTTCAGACGGCCTTTATGTGTATTCTAAAATTAAGACTGAACGTTGATACCGGCAGTCACGGTATTTTGGGCACTGCTTGCAGTCAAAAATGACGCTGCCAATTCGCCGCAGCAACCGCAACAAGTCGCCACGCCTAATTGAGCCTGCAAATCGCTCATAGTAGTTGCACCGGCGGCGATGGTCTCTTTGATGTCGTGGTCAGTAATGGCATTGCAGATGCATACGAACATGATGTGCTCCAATTATTTTGTTACTCTCTGTAATTGAGAGTAGGATTTATTCTTAAACGTAAATATAAATAAAAACGGTTTGCATTGCAATATTGACACAGCCCTTTTACTTTGAAATTTTTCTATGAAATTTTATATTTTGATTGATATTTTATAATTCTGAAGTTTGATAACCTTTCAGACGGCCTTAATAACAAAAAGCGGCATTTTCGAGATGCCGCCTTTATTTATGAACGGGAATGGTGTTCATCGACCATGTTTTTCAAACGGATATTGGCAACATGGGTATAAATCTGCGTGGTATTGATATCGGAATGTCCCAACATCATCTGGACTGAGCGCAAATCGACGCCGTGATTGACCAAATGCGTGGCAAAAGCATGACGCAAGCCGTGCGGACTGAGCGAAGCAATCCCAGCCGCTTCGGCATATTCTTTGACTATCATCCATGCAAGCTGACGGCTGATGCCGCTGCGTTTTTGGCTGACAAACACTTCGTCGCAGATTTTGTTTTTTAGCAACAACGGGCGCGATTCGTTGCAATAGCGTTCTACCCAATATGCCGCCTCCTGCCCCAGCGGAACCAGGCGCAATTTGTCGCCCTTGCCTATGGTACGGATACTGCCGCGATGTAAATCGATATCGCTGAGCGTCAATTTGATGGCTTCGGTCACGCGCAAGCCTGTTGCATACATGACTTCGAGCAAGGCTTTGTCGCGCAGTCCGTGCGGCGTTTCTACGTCCGGTGCAGCCAGCAGCGCGTCGATTTGGGATTCAGTAATCAGCGTAGGCAGTTTGCGTTCCGATTTCGGCGCTTTGAGAAAACGGGTGGGATTGTCTGCTCTTTGGCCTGTTTCTTCCAACCAGCCGTACATGCGCTTGCAAGCCGACAATGCCCGCGCTTGGGACGTGTTTTTTTCCCCCTCCGCATACACGGCATCAGACAGGGCAAATTCATCGGCACTCAACCAATCCTGCCCGCCCTCGGCCAAACGCGCGACAACTTTGACCAAATCACGGCGGTAACTTTGCAGCGTATTGTGGCTGAGCCTGTCTTGCAGCCAAAGGGATTCAAGCAGCTTGTCTATTAAATCGTCCATATTCATCAAACTGTATTGAAAGGCCGTCTGAACGGCATGACTTTACATCCATTCAGACGGCCTTAGGTTTTCAAAGCCCTATTTAAGAGGCTTGAGAAATTGTATCCAAAACTTCCTGCGCGTGTCCGGCCACTTTGACTTTGCGCCATTCATGGGCGATTTCGCCGTTTTCATCCAACACAAACGTACTGCGCTCGATGCCGAGGGATTCTTTGCCGTAAAGCTTTTTCAGCTTGATCACGTCAAACAGTTTGCAGACGGTTTCTTCTTTGTCGCTCAACAATTCAAACTGAAAGCCTTGTTTGGCGCAGAAATTCTGATGCGATTTGACACCGTCGCGCGAAATGCCGACAACGGTATAGCCCAATGCTTTGAATTGCTCCAATCGGGCATTGAAATCCAAGCCTTCGGTGGTACAGCCGGGCGTGCTGTCTTTAGGATAAAAATAGACAACCAACGGCAAATGTTCGGCGGAGTTAAAATCACTACCGGAAGAAGATGGGAGTGTGAATTGATATTTTGACATATTATTCCTTTCAGACGGCCTAAACCTAGCCTGCATTTATTTTTCGCTTAAATTCAAATAACTTCGCGTACCTTGAAAATCTTCTAATGCGCGCAACAAAAGCTGGAAATGATCGTCATTGCCGGCTAAATCTAACTCATCGGCATTGACGGTCAGCAAAGGCGCACTTTGATACAAATGGAAGAAATGGCTGTATTCGTCATGCACCCGTCCCAAATAACCTTCGGGAAACAAGCTGATGATGCCTTCGTGACGTTTTTGCAGGCGTTTGCGGTTGTTTTCGACGGCGGTTTGCAGATAAATCACCACATCGGGCTCCGCGTATTGCGGCAGAATGCGTTGCTTCATATCGGCAAAAAGCTGCTGCTCGTCATCATTCAAAACGATAGGTGTAAAAATACGGTCTTTTTCCGGCAGAAAATCAGCCACAACCATTCCGCCTTGCGCGCATTGGTCTTCAATAATATTCACGCTTTCAGCGCGGCGCGTTAGGAAGAAAAGCTCGGCAGCCAAGCCATTATTGGAAACATTGCTGTAAAACTTCATGAGAAACGGATTGTGATCCGGATTCTCCGACAACAGCAACGCGCTGAAATGCTCTGCCAAACGGCGGCTCAAAGCGGTTTTGCCGCTACCGATGGCGCCTTCGACAACAATATAACGAGGATTCATAGTAACTCTTTGTAATGTGTTTCCCAACAATATTTTATAGCAAAAAAGGCGTGTCCAACACGCCCTTTCTTGTTTTAGTCCGTTTTCAGACGGCCTTTATTCTTTCAACAGGCGAATCCCCTGCCCGCCCAAAGCCTGAGCCAAATCAGCCGCACGGCCATGCTCGCCCAACTCAAAATCCGGCAGAATTTCAGCCAGCGGCAACATCACGAAACTGCGCTCATGCGCGCGCGGATGCGGCAAAGTCAGATGCGGGTCATCGCTACGGATACCGTCAAAATCGATGATGTCTAAATCCAAAGTACGCGGCGCATTACGGAAGGTACGTTCGCGCCCAAATTCGGCCTCGATGCGGTTTAACTCCGCCAACAGCGCCACGCCGTCCAATGAAGTTTTCACGGTACAAACGGCGTTCACAAAATCGGGCTGATCGTCATAGCCGACTGGTGCAGTCAGATACAGGGAAGAAGCCTTTTCGAGCCGGATATGCGGATGCGCGTCCAATTCGGCCAAAGCGGCGCGAACCTGTTCGGCCGGATTGGCAAGATTGCTGCCCAAAGCGATAACGGCAAAATGCGGATACATTTCAGACGGCCTCTTTTAAAACGGCAGCGTTTTGGTTTTGGCTAGGAAAACAATCGTGGCAACACACGACATGGCCAAAACGTAGACAATATAGAATTTCGGCGAACGCGGATGCGAACGCATCATAATCATGCCCAACACAATATAAACCAGCAACAGCAGGATTTTCATGCCGAGCCACGGCGCATTGAACGGTGAAAAATGGGTAATCTTCATCAGCCACAAGCCGGTAAACAGCAACATGGTGTCGTTCAAATGCGGCATGGCTTTCCAAATGCCTGCCAACGGCTTCTCAGGATGACGCCAGAGCAGGAAAAAACGAATGTTGAACAACAGGATGGTGATGGCAACGAAAATCTGATGGCTGTATTTTACAAACAGATATTGCATGGCAGTTTCTTATGTTGAGAGTTGAAAAACAAAGCAGCTATTTTACCGCAAACATCTATTTCTGACGCAACTTTTCAATTGCCAGCAGATAGGGCGGCGCATTACGGCGGTTGACAAAGCCATAGCGTAACACGGCAAAAGCTTCCTGCGGCAAAGTTTCCGCCCATTGCACAATCGCTTCAGCCTCTATTCGGCCGGCTTCATGTCCCGGATACAATACCGCCACGGCAAGCCCGCCCTCTTTCAACAAACCCAAAGTATCCGTCAGCGCACGGATACTGCTTGCCGCTTCAGTTGTACAGCTTTTATCGCCACCCGGCAGCCAACCGAAATTAAATACTGCGGCATCTAAAGGCTCGTCGATATAAGATAAAAGGGTTTCATGGCCGTCATGTATCAGGACAACTCGGCCATCTACGTCATTTTCTTTCAGACGGCCTTGAGTCTGCATTAATGCTTTAGATTGCACATCAAACGCCCACACCCTACCCGTCTCGCCAACCGACTGCGCCAACAGCAAAGTATCATGCCCGTTTCCGGCCGTTGCATCCAAAGCGCGGCCGCCTGCTTTTAAAGCTTGTCGTAAAAGGGAGTGGGCAAAGGGAAGAATGTTTTCAAGCAGCATGATAAAGGTCGTCTGAAAATAAAAATACCCTACCGCAAAAGCGGTAAGGTATTGAAAAACAGGAATGCGTTACATCATTTATTCGGCAGGTTGTTGCACAGTCTCAACTTGAACCGGAGCAGCTGCGGCAGCGGCTTGAGGTTGTTTGTTTTCGTGTTGCAGGCTGACTGCGCGTGCAGGAACGATTGTTGAGATAGCGTGTTTGTAAACCATTTGAGTGACGGAAGTATTACGCAACAGAACAACGTACTGGTCGAATGATTCCACTTGGCCTTGCAGCTTGATGCCGTTTACCAAGTAGATTGAAACCGGAACGTGCTCTTTACGCAACGCATTCAAAAAAGGATCTTGTAACATTTGTCCTTTAGCTGTCATATTCTTGAGCTCCATTATTATGATTGTAAAGACGCCAAAATTGGCGTTTGATGGGATTGTAGCCCCGAATAGGATAAATTACCAACTATTTTTTTCTATCACACCGTTTAGGAATCCAGCAATAAGGGAACTTTCCAGTCAAACCGACTGTTTCATTTCCATATTCACAACAATCCCAAATCTAAATTTGATGTTTTTTTAAATTCGGCAAACCCTATCGAAAATATGCCATGAAGTTCTAATGAGCTGTTTTTCATTATAAAAAAGCCGTCTGAAATTGTTCAGACGGCCTTTGTGCTTATTTGCTGAATTGTTTTTTCACGCTGACTTTGGTTTTCTTCTTGAAGCGGTTTTTCTCTTCCTTGCGGCCTTCGCGTTTCTCAATACGGTTGCTCAAGCTGACACGGCGCAGTGGTTTTTTCTTCGGTTTATCTTCCGCATTTTCATACGGGTTTTCCGAAACATTGTATTGAATTCTGAGCGGCGTACCTTGCAGATTGAAGGCTTTGCGGAACGTTTGGGTCAAATAGCGTGTGTAGCTGTCTGAAATCGCGTGCAGCGAATTACCGTGAACCACAATCACCGGCGGATTCATGCCGCCTTGGTGGGCATAACGCATTTTCGGGCGCACCAAGCCAGCACGCGGCGGTTGTTGCCGCTCAATCGCGCTTTGCAATACGCGCGTGATTTTCGGCGTCGGCATCTTAATCATCGCCGCGTTGTAGGCAGCCTGAATGCTTTCAAACAAACCGTCTATACCGCGCTCTTTCAACGCAGAAATAAAGTGGAACTTAGCAAAATCAAGGAAATACAGTTTGCGGTTGATATCGCGTTTCACTTGCTCGCGCCGCTCTTCGCTGATGCCGTCCCATTTGTTGACCGCTACCACCAAGGCACGGCCTGCTTCCAAGGCAAAACCTGCAATCGTTGCATCTTGATCGGCGATATCTTGTTGAGCATCCAACACCAAAACAGCAACGTTTGCCGCTTCAACCGCCTGCATGGCTTTGATAACAGAGAATTTTTCTACTGCTTCATCTACTTTGCCGCGACGGCGCACACCTGCGGTATCGATGATGGTAAACGGTTTGCCTTCACGTTCAAAATCAATATGGATACTGTCGCGTGTCGTGCCTGCCATATCGAAGGCAATCACGCGCTCTTCGCCGAGAATGGCGTTTACCAAGGTCGATTTACCGACATTTGGACGGCCGATTACAGCAAAAACAGGATGTTTCGCTTCTTCCTCTTCCTTTTCAGGCTCAGGGAAGGTTTCCAAAATATCTTCAATCAGATAATACACGCCATCGCCGTGCGCACCTGAAATCACATAAGGATCACCCAGTGCAAGTTCGTAGAACTCGGCAGCAAGCACGGCTCTATTGCCTCCCTCGCCTTTATTCACGGCCAAATAAACGGGACGCGGGCTTTGGCGCAAACGGTCGGCAATGATTTTGTCTTGCGGCGTCAAACCGGTACGGCCGTCCACCAAAAACACAACTGCATCGGCTTCATCGACAGCCTGCAAGGTTTGTTTTGCCATTTCGTGCAAAATGCCGCTGTCCACAACCGGCTCAAAACCGCCGGTATCGATAACCAAATAAGGTTTGCTGCCGACTTTGCCATGACCGTAATGTCGGTCACGCGTCAGGCCGGGCAAGTCATGCACGAGCGCGTCTTTGGTGCGCGTCAAACGGTTGAATAAAGTAGATTTGCCGACATTGGGGCGGCCGACAAGCGCGATGGTTGGTTTCATAATTGAGTCTTTCTGTGTCAAGTGTCGCCTAAAAACGGGAGCGGAACACAAGCAGGTGTTTTAAAAACACGGTTGATAAGGATAAGTCTAGGCCGTCTGAAAAGTCATTGCAACTTCAGACGGCCTTGATTTCAAACAAACTTATTTCAAGCTGTCGATTTTCATTTGCAGCAATTCGCGGCCTACTGCGGTTTGCGGCATTTTGCTCAAAGCAGTTTCGTAACTTTGTACGGCTTCTTTGGTTTTATTTTGAGCAACGTAAACATCGCCTTTGGTTTCCAACATCAAAGGCTCGAAATCAGCCTCAACCTGAGTATTCAGGGCATTGATGGCGGCATCGTATTTTTTTTGCTGCAACAGGACAACGCCCAAACGCTGCGCCGCCAAAGCTTGAACCAGCGGTGCGTTTTGATTTTTCAGCACCCAATTCAAATGACCTTCCGCCACATCATAACGGCCGGCATCAAACTCGGTCGCCGCCACCATCAACGTAGCTTGGGCTGTCGAAATGGAATCAGGATAGTTTTTTTGCAATTCGGCCAAATCGGCGTTGATGGCTTTGGGGTCGGTTTTTTGCTGTGCCTTTTCCACCATTTGCGCCAATACGGCGGCAGCTTCCTGATCTTTTGAAGCTTTTTGGCCTTGGTAAATGGTGTAACCCAAATACCCCAAAGACGCCACGATCAGCAAGGTAAAAATCCAACGGCCGATGCTTTTCCAAAAATATTTAAAGTTGTCTAACTCTTGTTGTTCTTCCAAATGGGCTGCCATTTATGCGTTCTTCCATTGTTGTAAAGTGTCTGTCAAATCAGCGGCGGCAACGGTTTGTTGTTCGTGTTTGCCCTGCATATCTTTCAGGGTAACCGTACCGTTTGCCAGCTCATCCTGAGCCACAATCAGGGCAAAGCGTGCGCCACTGTTGTCTGCTTTTTTCATTTGCGCTTTCAGGCTCTGATAGCCGGAATGCTGCATCACATTGAAACCTTGAGCGCGCAAGGCTTGCGCGTATTTCATCACCTGCAAATCCGCACCTTCGCCTTGGTGCATTGCATAGACATCAGGCGCAGCGTTCACTTCCAGCGAGCCGTATTCGCTCACCAAAAGCAGCAGTCGCTCAATACCCATTGCAAAACCGATAGACGGCGCAGGTTTGCCGCCAAGCTCTTCAATCAAACCATCGTAACGGCCGCCACCGCACACAGTCGCCTGCGCACCGAGTTTGTCGGTCGTCCACTCAAAAACCGTCTGATTGTAGTAATCCAAACCACGGACCAAGCGCGGATTTTCAATGTATTGAATACCCAAACCGTCCAACATCGCCTTGAAGCGTGCATAGTGGTTTTGCGAAGCCTCGCCCAAGTAATCCACCAAACGCGGCGCCGCATTGCAGATTTCCTGCAAATCAGGGTTTTTCGTATCCAAAACGCGCAAAGGATTGGTTTTCAGACGGCGTTTGCTGTCTTCATCCAGTTGCGCCTCATAGCGGGTCAAATATTCAACCAATGCTGCACGGTGTGCCGCGCGTTCCTCACGGTTGCCCAAGCTGTTGATTTCCAAAGTCAGGTATTCGCGAATACCCAATTTTTCCCATAAGTCCGCAGACATCGCGATGATTTCCGCATCGGTATCCGGCCCTTCAAAACCCAAAGCCTCGATACCGACCTGATGGAACTGACGATAACGGCCTTTTTGCGGACGCTCGCGGCGGAACATCGGCCCCATATACCACAGCTTTTGCGGGCTATTGTACAGAAGATTGTGTTCGACCACCGCACGCAGACAAGAAGCCGTACCTTCAGGACGCAGGCTCAAACTCAAAGAATCGTTTGAATCGGAGAAGGTGTACATTTCCTTGCCGACCACATCGGTTTCCTCGCCGATGGAACGGACAAACAAACCGGTTTGCTCGACAATCGGCGTACGGATTTGCTGATAGCCGTAAGCGCGTGTCCAACGGCCGACCGTATCTTCAAACGCCTGCCAAAACGCAGCCGTCAGTTTGAAATCTTTTTGTTCGACAGGTAAAAGGTCGTTCATACCTTTTACAGATTGAATTTTTTGTGCCATTTCAATATGGGATAAGCGAAAATCAAATAGTTGGGCATTATAGCTGATTTTTAAGGGTTTGTGAGGTTGGGAACAAATCAAAAGGCCGTCTGAAAATCGGTTTTCGCATTCAGACGGCCTTCGGTTTTAAACAGGTTTACCTTGCTGTTACCGTTTTGGTGGCGGCGATTTTTTCATCGGCATAGTGCACCACATCTTTGATGACTTGTTTTTGTACGGCGGAAATCAGGGTTTGCATATAGCCATAGTCGGGCTTGCCGTTTTTAGATGGCAGGAAAACAGTATCTGTTTGAATTTTCTTATTGCTGATACTGTCTCCCCAAGAATATTTATGACCTAAATTCCGTTCAATACAGGAAATGATGCACAATTGATTTAGCTTGCTGGCTTCTTCCTTTTCCTTCAAATATAAACATAAATTATGACTGTCGTTAGAATAAAAATCTTCTGCCTGATAGGTAACAACAAATGTCTTTCCACCAATAAAAATACAGTTACCCTTATCTATCAGATTTTCTCTGTGGGAAATATAAGAGCTAACTGCGTTATTTTCTCGGCTTGCTGACAAATAAGGCGTATTACCACTGTTTGGTGTTACATCGCGAGAAAGGATATTGTTTGTATTTTTCACCGTAAATAAATCCACAACCTTATATTCGATGAACGTGATTTCTCTATTTTCCAACGCTGCTAATGCTCGCTCTTCTTCCGTCGTCAGCGTGTAGTCTTTCAGCCCTGCGGCTGAAAGGTAGGCTTCCAGCTCGGCGGAACGCCGAGCTTCCAGCTCGGCGGAACGCCGAGCTTCCAGCTCGGCCACGAAATTTTCCATAAAGTCAAGGTGTAAATTGCCATTTTGAACTGGGAGTTGGCATTTGACATTTTTTAGTTCGGATACTTTGAAACTTGAGCTTCCCCATGAAAACGAACTGAACGCCTTAGACATTACAGGCAGGATAAATTGGGCATTTCTTCCGTTGAATTTCCTGAATTTGGCTTTCATAATTTTGATTTTATCACCCGTAAAATACGGTTTCTTTTGATAAAACATAGTTGCCGTATCTTGTCCGAAAGAAATTGTATTCCCATCGTTTAAAAATTCAGGCGATTCGTCGATAAATCCTTTTATACCGTTATTCAAAGCTGTTCGAACAACATACGGATACTGCCCTGCCTCCAATACTTGGACTTTGTTAGCATCAAAGCGTTTTTTAGACGTATGAAATTCAAACAAATCCCCAATCAAAAATTCCCCCCACTCGACCGCTTCCAACATCTCGGTCAAGCGGGTATCTACTTTCCCAGCGTGTTGTTCTGTCCGCTTCCACGTTTTAACAAGTTGGAAACTTCCCAAGCCAAATAATCGCTGACGGTTTTTTTGAAGTCGTCTAGCGTCGGTTTGGTGTCTATCGGAGCGGTTTGGTTCCAGTCTGCGCCGTTTTTTGGGTCGATGGTGCCTTCGTAGTATTCTTTTTCGCTGAATATGTTAAGTTTCTTTTTGCCGAAACGCACCAGTTGCACCAGTTCTTCATAGCGTCCGCGCGCATTGCCCGTGTCTTTCAAATTGTTGCTGGCTTTTTTGCGGTTGGTGCGGGTGTAGCCGTCGTCTGAAAAGTCGATAAATTTAACAGTTTCGTCTTTCTCATGCGGTTCACCTACTTTGAAAACATAAATATTGGTTTGCACGCTGGATTTACCAATAAATAAATCAAGAGGCATTTTTATGCTAGCAAGCAGAGTATTGTTTTGCAGAATCCGCCTGTTAATTTCTCGGGCTTTTCCTGAACCTGCGGAATTTTGGATAATGATGGCGGCGTAGCCTTTTTCCATCATGTTCAATGCACGTTCAACAAAGTTCATGCCGTTGCCGTTGGCAGAATACGGAGGATTAAGGATAAAGGCATCAGCGGGGAATTTATGGTCGGTTTTACCGAAGCCGTATTTGCCGTCAAAATCGGTCAGTGAGTCTTTGTTTAAGATATTGGAGCTGCCGTCGCCCATCAGAATCATATTCAAAATGGCAAGCATATAGACGCTGGAAAGCAACTCCAAACCCAAAAGCTGTTCAGCTTTGATTTGGGCTTCTTTTTCTCGTAGTTCTTGTGGGGAATCTATGCTGTTTTTAGCATCTATCAGCATTTCATTCATGGCAGCAACCAACAGCCCGGCTGAACCTGTGGCGAAGTCCCAAACATAGGAATCTTTATTAACGCGTGCAAGTTTGGCAAGTAATGTGGCGACATAAGACGGGGTCAGCACCACGTCGTTGAGCTTATCTTGAGTAAAGCCCAGCCATGAGTACATTTCGTTAAAGAGCTTACCGGTAAAATCGGTAGTCAGCCCGATTTTGTAGTAGATGCCCAAGTCATCGACAATTTTGGTAAAGACACGTTTTAATTGGGTTTCGCCGCTGTGAACTTTGTTGATGTTTTCGGTCAGAAGGGTATTGGATAATGTGCGTAAAATCATCTCTTTCTTTTCTTTGGGTAGTGCTTTTTCTTCCAAGAAAGACTCGATTTTACGCACAAGAATGTCGCCGTCGCGCCAGCCGCGTTCGTTTGATGATTTGAGGTCGGATTTTTCCAGCGGCGCAACTTTTCCGGGTATGCCGATGGTAGCGATGATGGCGGCAGCGACGAGATAGACGCGGTCGTTTTCGCCTAAGCCTTTTTCGTTTTGGTAGATGTCGTTGTTGAGCTTGGTCAGGCTGGCATCGATTTCTTTTTCACGCTTTTCTTTGAGCCTGTCCAATTCTTCGGGCGTTAGTGAGAGTTCTTCGACTTGGCTGATGAAATCTTCAAAGTGTTCTGCTGCTAGAAATGAAAAGTCATTAAAATCGCCGACACGTTGCCCTACGCCTAAATTGCTTTTAGACACATAATACACGCCGATTTCATAACGAATTTCTCCATGCTCGTCTTTGTAGCCCGTCATGCCGACGGCGATGATGTCGGTGTAACTGGTATGGTGCAGTACGGCATTGGCGTAATGTACCGCGCCGTTTACGGCATAGCCGTTGATGTTTTTGAAAATTGGCTCATTTTTGGCGTTGCGGTTTTCGACATTACCATCCTTATCGAGTTTTTCCAGTTTGTCTTTATGACCTTTATATTCGATAAGCACGGGGTAGTAACGCCCGTTTTTACTGCTTTGTAGCAATAGCTTCACATCGGGACGGTTTCCGCCAATGCCGCCGTTTTTGGAATAATAATCGTCTAAGGCTTTGTCGATTTCAGTATTGAGACTTGCTTGTTCAAGTCTGTAATCGAGCTTATAGGATTTCAGCCAGCCGTTGGCAAGGTCAGCGATATTGGGTTCAATGGATTTGTTGGATTTTTTGCTTGCTTGGGTCATTGGTTTTATCCGACATATGAAATGTGTAAACAACCGCTATGATAATATACTCGCCCCTTTCATGCTTGATTTATTCCTACTAAAGTCGTTTGAAAACCATCCTCAAAATTTTCAAACAACCTTTAACTTGAATAGTTAATCTGTTTGCAATATCAAATCCGGAAAAGATGTCGTTCCTATTCTTCCTGAAAAAATACAGTTTTCCTACTTTACAACAGGTTGTCCTTTATAAAAGATAGATTTCCATCTACAACGAAAATCATGATAAAAAGTGCAATATCGCGTCAATAGCAATCAAAAGGCCGTCTGAAAAAATCCTAAAAACCGAGTACAATCCGCCGCATGAAAAAACGTACCAATCCCCTACCCCTTTTAGACGGTGTCAAACCCAGCTACTTGGTTTTGCCGCATGAAAAGCAGTTTTACGACTTGCCGCTGCTGCATTTTCTATGCTCCCATTTTCCCTTTGTCGGCGAAGAAAACTGGCGGCGGCGACTGAACAGCGGTTTTGTGGTGGGCGCGGATGGCGTACCGTTTGATGAGAATACCTTGTTCGAACCCGGCAAGACGATGTTTTATTACCGTGAAACCAGCCGTGAGAGCGAGCCGCGTATTCCGTTTGAAGAAAAGATTTTGCATATTGACGAGCATTTGATTGTGGTGGACAAACCGCATTTTCTGCCCGTCATCCCCAGCGGCAGGTTTTTGCGGGAAACCCTGCTCACGCACCTGCGTTTGCGGCCTGAATTGCAGCATTTGAATGTTGAAGACATTACGCCGATTCATCGCTTGGACAAAGATACGGCAGGCGTTATGCTGCTTTCGCTCAACCCTGCCACGCGTCGTGATTATCAGACCATGTTCCAAGAAAAAACCGTACAAAAAACCTATGAAGCGGTGGCGCCGACGCGGACGGATTTGGACTATCCGCTGGATATTTCGTCACGAATGGAACGAGGCGAAAAATTCTTTCTCACGCGGGAAACGGAAGGCGAACCCAACGCCCACACAACCATCGAACTTATCGAAAACCGCGGCGCATTCAGCCTCTACCGCCTCACGCCGCATACCGGAAAAAAACACCAGCTCCGCGTGCATATGATGAGTTTGAACATGCCGCTGATGAACGATGCGCTTTACCCTACCCCATTGGCAGCCGGTGATGAAGACTACGATAAACCTTTAAAACTTCTGGCCAAAAGAATAGAGTTTACCGATCCTATCAGCGGAGAAATCCGCGTATTTGAAAGCGACTTTACGCTTTAAGTTATCCAATCCAATAAAAAAAGGCCGTCTGAAATTGTTCAGACGGCCTTTTTATCACGGAATCATTTGATTAGTGATGAATGCAGCTGCACTCTTTGTTCATATCAATCACCATACGACCGGTAATTTTACCTTCGCGCATTTCTTGGAAGATGGCAGGCGCTTCATCCAAAGCACGCAATTCAACTTTAGGCACAACCAAACCTTCTGCGCCGAATTGGAAGGCTTCTTCCAAGTCTTTGCGCGTACCGACCAGCGAGCCGACCACTTCGATGCCGTCCAAGACCAGACGCGGGATGGACAGGTCCATAGATTCGGGCGGCAGACCGATGGCAACGACGCGGCCGCCTGCACGGACGCAGTCCACAGCGGAGTTGAACGCGGCGGCGGATACGGCGGTAACAACGGCTGCGTGTGCGCCGCCGGTTTTTTCTTGGATCACTTTGGCAGCGTCTTCTTTGGCGGCGTTGATGACTAAATCAGCGCCGCTTTCTTTAGCGAATGCCAGTTTTTCATCGTTGATGTCGATGGCGACAACGTGTGCGCCGAATACTTTTTTCGCGTATTGGACACCCAAGTTGCCCAAACCGCCTGCACCGTAAATCGCAATCCATTGACCCGGACGAACACCGGAAACTTTAATCGCTTTATAAGTGGTCACACCGGCACAAGTAATGCTCGAAGCTTGCGCAGGATCCAAGCCTTCAGGGACTTTGACCGCGTAATCGGCACTCACGATACAGTGGGTCGCCATACCGCCGTCGGCAGTATAGCCTGCGTTCAATACGGAACGGCACAAGGTTTCGCGGCCGGTATTACAGTATTCGCAAGAACCGCAGCTTTGGAACAGCCATGCAATGCTGACACGGTCGCCAACTTTCAGATTTTTCACACCGTCGGCAACTTCTTTAACCAAACCGATGCCTTCGTGTCCCAACACGCGACCCGGTTTGTCGCCGTAATCGCCTGCCGCAACGTGCAAGTCGGTGTGGCACACGCCGCAATACTCGACTTCCACCAACGCCTCACCGTATTCCAGCGGACGCAGTTCGCGTTCAACAACTTCTACATCACCTGCTACATCTTTATTTACTACCACAGCATGCATTTTCATGAGAAAGTCTCCTAGGGTGTTGAAAAACTGTTTAGCTGTGAATGAGAATACTCCCCATATCCGAAGACGTCAACCCATAATCTTTTTTAAAACAATAGGTTATGATGTTATACCATAACAAAATCTATTTAACCCGTATAAATCTTTAAATATATTAACAAATGCACTTTCATTTCAATAAAATCCTTTATTTTCAGACGGCCTGCTACATAAGACAACATTGCAAATGTAAATTTTGAGAATATTCTCATTTTTAGTACTTGAACTTAAAAAGAAAAAAGCATAAGCTGTTTTTCATGGTGTGAAACACCTATTCCCATTCATTAAGGAGACAGCATTATGGCAAAAGATTTAAATGTGTTTGATAAAGAATACGGCCTTTTGATCAACGGCGAATGGACAAAAGGTAGCGAAGGCAAACTTTTATCCTCTTACAACCCTGCCAATGGCGATGAGTTGGCCAAGTTCACAGACGCAACCGATGCCGATGTCGATGCTGCTGTAGCCACTGCGCAAGAAGCGTTCAAAACATGGCGTAAAACCACGACTGCCGAACGCGCGGCCATTTTGAACAAAATCGCCGATGTGATTGATGAAAACGCCGAATTGTTCGCCCTGCAAGAAACCTTGGACAACGGCAAACCCATCCGCGAAACCCGCGCTGCCGACGTGCCTTTGGCCTCCGACCATTTCCGCTATTTCGCCAGCGTGATCCGCGGCGAAGAAGGCACTGCGACCCAACTTGATGCCGAAGACTTATCCATCGTTCTGCGCGAACCGATCGGCGTAGTCGGCCAAATCATTCCTTGGAACTTCCCATTCTTGATGGCCGCATGGAAAATCGCTCCGGCATTGGCCGCAGGTTGTACCATCGTCATCCACCCTTCTTCCAGCACTTCATTGAGCCTGTTGTCCCTTGCTCAAAAAATCAACCACTTGCTGCCTAAAGGCGTGTTGAACGTGATTACCGGCCGCGGTTCCAAATCCGGCGAATACATGCTGCACCACAAAGGCTTCAACAAACTGGCCTTTACCGGTTCAACCGAAGTCGGCCGCCGCGTCGGCATCGCCGCCGCCGAATTGCTGATTCCGTCCACTTTGGAATTGGGCGGCAAATCTGCCAACATCTTCTTCGACGATATGCCTTTCGACAAAGCCCTCGAAGGCGCGCAAAAAGGTATTTTGTTCAACCAAGGCCAAGTATGCTGCGCCGGTTCGCGCATTTTTGTACAAGAAGGCATTTACGACAAATTCGTCAACGCCTTGGCGGAAGAGTTCAAAAAAATCAAAGTCGGCCTGCCTTGGGAAGACGATACCCAAATGGGTTCGCAAGTCAACGCCGGTCAGCTTGAGACCATTTTGAAATACGTCAAAATCGGCGAACAGGAAGGCTGCCGCATCATCACCGGCGGTAAAAAAATCGAAGGCGAATTGGGCAAAGGCGAATTTGTCGAGCCTACTTTGATTGAAGCCAGCAGCAACGAAGCCCGTGTTGCCCAAGAAGAAATCTTCGGCCCGGTTGCCACCGTGATTAAATTCAAAACCGAAGAAGAAGTCATCAAAATGGCCAACAACAGCGAATACGGCTTGGGCGGCGCAGTGTGGAGTACCGACATCAACCGCTGCCTGCGTGTTTCCAACGCATTGGAAACCGGCCGCGTTTGGGTAAACTGCTACAACCGCCTGCCTGCCGGCGCGCCGTTTGGCGGCTACAAAACTTCGGGTATCGGCCGCGAAACCCACAAAATGATGCTCGCCGCCTACACCCAAGTGAAAAACATCTACATCAGCACCCGTGAAGAACGCGAAGGCTTCTATTGATTCGCCGTTTCACAGTAATCTGATTTAGAAAATATAAAGGCCGTCTGAAACCTGTTTCAGACGGCCTTGCTTTATTCTGTTTCGCAATAAATGCTTCATATCTTTCTCAAAAAAAGCCCCATTACTTTCTCTCCGGCCACAGCCAGCAAGGCTCCGGCCACAACCACCATGGCACCCACATAGCTGACAATATTCATATCCGAAGCGGCAAAATAATCGGGGGCGAGATGATGGCCTATGGTGGAAAATATCATGGTAAATATCGGTATCAACGTGGTGACGATACTGACTTTTGAAGCGTCCCAATGATTGAGCGCTTCACCGAATGAACCATAGCCGATCAGCGTGTTCAGGCAGCAATAGATAAAGCAGCCCCATAAAAACGGATTGCCGATATGGGCGATTTGCGACGGTTCGGCAAACGGCAGGAAAACAAAGCTACTGCAAAAATAAATCATGAGCAGGATTTGTTGCGAATTGAAATGTTTGGACAAAAGTTTTTGCGCCACGCCGTAGCACACCCAAATCATGCTGCCAGAAGCCGCTATCATCACGCCGACCGCGTAGCTGCCCAAGCTGAAAAGTTCACCGAATTTGTCGTTGAAAAACATGACCAAACCCGTCAGCAAAAGCATCAAGCCGATTTTTTGCCAGTGCGTAAAGGCTTCTTTAAACACGCCTACGCCGACCAAAATCATGGTAAAGGGTGAGAGCTGCCACAACACCTGCGTGGTGGTCGGCGAAATATAGTGCAAACCCAGGGCAACGAGAACGAAGTTGGCGGAAATGCCGATAATGCCCAGCACCAATAAAAACAAGGTCTGCCTGGAAAATTCAGACGGTCTCGGCAACTTGCCGGTCAGCCCCAACAACGCAAACAACACCAGCGAAGCCACTAAAAAGCGCACCCACACTAAAGTGGGTGCATCGACGGCTTTTAATGCCTGTTGGGCGATAACTGGCAGCGAGCCCCAAGTCATGGTGGCAAGCAGCGCCAATGAAAAGCCGAGCCAAGGTTTTTGTTTCTTCATTATTCAGACGGCCTTTGCTTACGCGGCTTCCCAGTAGTCGATATAAAGCTGCAATTCGAGATTATTCCGCCATTCGTTGGCAACGGGGCGGTACACCGTGCGGATATATTCGGGAATGTC
The DNA here is from genome assembly GCF_051958425.1 of Neisseria sp. P0013.S005. Classification (NCBI taxonomy): domain Bacteria; kingdom Pseudomonadati; phylum Pseudomonadota; class Betaproteobacteria; order Neisseriales; family Neisseriaceae; genus Neisseria; species Neisseria sp. P0013.S005. The sequence continues at coordinate 28,336 of NZ_JBQCVL010000005.1, forward strand.
TTCGCTGCAACGCCAGAACATGGCTTCAAATTCGTAGCCGTCTTTTTGCAGCCAGACTTTTTTGTGTTTGCCTTCCGCGCCCAAAGGCTGCTGGCGGATGACGTGAAATTCGTCGGTAAAACTCGGCGGCGCGAAGCCCTGCCCCCAAACGTGTCGGGCAAGGTTCTGCGCCTGTTCCAGCGTAATGTCGCGGGCAGGCAGGCTGCCGTCGGTGATGAAGGTTTGCGACAAATCGTCTTCGCACACCATCTCACGCACGGCTTCTTCAAAGGCCGTCTGAAACGCGCGAATATTGTGTTCAAGTATGCTCAAACCTGCCGCCATTGCGTGTCCGCCAAATTTCAAAATCAAATCGGGATGGCGTTTTGACACCAAATCCAAAGCATCACGCAGGTGCAAATTGGGAATGGAGCGTCCCGAACCGCGCACTTCGCCGTTGTCGGCAGGCGCAAACACAATGGTAGGACGATAAAAACGGTCTTTGAGGCGGCTGGCAACAATACCGACCACGCCTTGATGGAAGTCGTCGCGATACGCCACCAAAGTCGTCTGACCTGAAGGCAGGGTTTCAGGGAAATCATTCAGCACGTCTTGTAGCATGGATTGCTCGATTTCGCGGCGCTCGATATTGAGGTCGTTTAACTGCGCCGCCAGTTCCTGCGCCTCGGCATCATCTCGCGCCAACAGACAGGCAATACCGACCGACATATCGTCCAGCCGTCCGGCCGCATTGATGCGCGGTCCCAACGCAAAGCCCATATCAAACGGCTGAGCCTTGCGCCAATCCCGTCGCGCCACTTCAAACAAGGCACGGATACCGGGGCGCATTTTGCCCAAACGCATCCGTTTCAAACCTTGAGACACGAGGATACGGTTGTTGTGGTCTAGAGTAACGACATCGGCGACGGTACCGAGTGCGACCAAATCCAAAAGGTCGCCCAGATTCGGCTCTTTCAGGCCGTCTGAAAAATAATTGCGGCGGCGCAGTTCGGCGCGCAAAGCCATCAATACATAAAAAATCACGCCCACGCCCGCCAAGCTTTTACTTTGGAAACCGCAGCCTTTTTGGTTCGGATTGACGATGATGCAGTCGGGTACGGTTTCGGCAGGCAGATGGTGGTCGGTCACAATTACATCCAAACCCAATTCCTGCGCACGCGCCACGCCTGCAATGCTGGCGATACCGTTATCCACCGTCACCAACAAATCCACACCTTGCTCTGCCGCGATTTCAGCCAGCTCGGGTGTTAAGCCGTAGCCGTGTTCAAAACGGTTGGGCACAAGGAAATCCACTTTCGCCCCCATCGCCGCCAAACCGCTCATACCGACGGAACACGCCGTCGCACCGTCGGCATCGTAGTCGGCGACAATCAAGATTTTTTCCTGACGCTCAATCGCATCCGCCAGACGGCCGGCGGCGGCTTCGCAGTTTGTCAGCGTTTGATACGGCAACAGCGCAGCAAGTTTGTCGTCCAACTCGGCCGGACTTTGCACATCACGCGCAGCACACAGCCGCGCAATCAAAGGATCGGTACCGGCAGTGAGCAAGTCGTTAAAAACAGTCGGATTAATAGAACGTGTTTGGATTTTGACGGACATGGTGTGTGGGATTAAATAGAGAAAAATTAATATTTTTGAAGCGTTTATTTTAAGGAGGAGGCCGTCTGAAACCTGCAATCCGTTTTCAGACGGCCTTAAGGTTTATTCCTCCCAATCCTGCCCTTCTTCTGAAGCATCGGATTGACCGGCCTCCATCACTGCTTTAATTTCTTGGAACAGCGCGCGGAAGTTTTTCGGCGGTTTGTTTTGTTCCTGCTCTTTTTTGGTGTTGCGGATCAAGGTACGCAATTTGCCGGCGTCGGCTTGCGGAAAATCGGCCATAAATTGGGTAATCGCGCCATCGTCTGCCAATAGTCGGGTACGCGCCTGCTCGACGCGTTGCAAAAAGGCATTGTGCGCCGTATTGTCGCCGCGCAGTTTGGCCAAGAAGGCTTCGATGGGTGCAGGGTCGGTATCGCGCATCAGGCGGCCGATAAATTGGGCTTGGCGTTTGAGTGCGCTGTTAGACGTGATTTTTTTATAGGTGGCAATTGCCTCGAACAGGTCTTCGTCCAAGCCGATTTTTTTCAATGTATCGCTGGAGAGCTTGGTCAATTCCATACCCAAAGCCTGCAAATCGTTCATCTGCTTTTTCATTTGGGTTTTGCTGACCCATTCGTCTTCTTGTTCAAACATTGTGTTTCCCTGATTTTCTGAATCTGCCTATTTTATCAGTTTTCAGACGGCCTTTCCGTGCGATTTTTGCAGAGGCCGTCTGAAACGGTTAAAATGCCGCAAAACCCTGTCAGGAAACCTTTTTATGCTGTTTAACCACACACCGGACGAGCTGTTGCGCTTGTGCGGACACACGCTGGATTTGGCCAAACAATCCGGCGCCACCTCGGCCGAAGCCGATTTCAGCGAGTCGCTCGGCCAAAGCGTCAGCGTGCGCTTGGGCGGAATCGAACAAATCGAGTTCCAACAAGATAAATCGTTAGACATTACGGTCTATGTCGGCCAACGCAAAGGCCGCGCCAGCACTGCCGACTTCTCCGAACGCGCCCTGCAAGATACGGTCAAAGCCGCCATCGATATTGCACGCTATACCGCCGAAGACGATTGCGCCGGCCTTGCCGATGCTGCCTTGATGGCAACCCATATCGGCGACCTCGACCGCTACCACGAATGGGATTTGAGTACCGAATCCGCCATTGATTTGGCCAAACAATGCGAACAGGCCGCTCTGTCAACGGACGAACGCATTGAAAATTCCGAAGGCGCATCGGTTCATACCGGCCATTACCAATACGTCTACGGCAACACCCACGGCTTTGCCGCACACCAGCAAAGCACGCACCACAGCATTTCTTGCAGCGTGGTCGCCAGCGACGAACACGGCATGCAGCGCGACTATTGGTACGATTCTTCCTGCCGTCACGAAGACATGGACGCGCCCGAGCTCAGCGGTAAAACCGCAGCCGAACGGACTTTACGCCGTCTGAACAGCCACAGCGTCCCAACCGGCAGCTATCCCGTACTGTTTGACACCACTGTCGCCGTCGGCTTAATCGGCCACCTTATCGGCGCACTCAGCGGCGGCGCGCTTTACCGTCAAAGCAGCTTCCTGATTGACAGCATCGGCAAACAGGTGCTGCCCGAGTTTCTCAGCCTGCGTGAAGAACCGCATATCCTGCGCTCGTTCCGCAGCACTTATTTCGATGCCGAAGGCGTGGCCACGCAGCCGCGTTTTGTGGTGAAAGACGGCATCATCGAAGGCTATTTCCTCAGCAGTTACAGCGCGAAAAAACTCGGCATGCAGACAACGGGCAACGCCGGCGGCGCGCACAATCTGTATCTGAACCACACCCACGCCACGCAGGCCGACCTGTTGAAAGAAATGGGAACAGGTTTGCTGGTTACCGAATTGATGGGACAAGGCGTCAACGGCATTACCGGCGACTACTCGCGCGGCGCGGCCGGTTTTTGGGTGGAAAACGGCGTCATTGCCTATCCGGTTCAGGAAATCACCATTGCCGGACGTTTGCAGGATATGTACCGCGACATCATCGGCGTGGCAGACGACGCATTACGCCGTTCGTCCAACCAAATCGGCTCCATCTTGGTTTCCAAAATGACGGTTGCCGGCAACTGATTGAACTAAACATACAAAAGGCCGTCTGAAAGATATCTTTTCTTTTCAGACGGCCTCGCCGTTACCTACTTCCATAAAAAACACATCATGCATATTGTCGTTATCCCCTCTTGGTATCCTTCTTCCGAAACTGACGTGGACGGAATCTTTTTCCGCCTCCAAGCCCAAGCCCTGCAACGCGAAGGCATGAAAATCGGCATGGTCGTACCCATGTTCCGCTACTTGAGAAGCCAGCCGAAAACCATCTTCTCGCGCTTCTACGGCCTACGCCGCCATCAGCAAGGCGGACTCAACACTTACGCCTACGACAGCATGTATTTCTTCCCGCGCTGTCCGGTTGTCGATATCGACCGCATCCGCTGGGTCAACGCAGGCATGAAGGCTTTTGAAGCCTATATCGCCGACAACGGCAAACCCGACGTAATTCACGCCCATTGCGTCAACTACGCCGCCATTTTGGCCTGTGCCATCTTCAAAAAATACGGCATTCCCTATGTGATTACCGAACACAGCAGCGCCATTTCACGCGGTCTTGTCCGCAAAAACCAATGGCCGTCCATGCACGAAGCCGTGCGCCACAGCGCAGCCCGGTTCGCCGTCAGCCGTGATTTCTGCCGCATTCTCGAAAAAACCTACGCCGGTACAGACTGGCAATACCTGCCCAATATGCTGGGCGGCAATTTTGAAGAGGATTTCGAGTTCCCCGAAAAAAACAATCAAGACTTCACCTTCTGCAGCGTCTCCCACTTGCGCCACCTCAAAGGCCACGACCTGCTCCTACCTGCTTTTGCCGAAGCACTCAAAACCTATCCGCAGCTCAAACTCAAAATCGGCGGCGGCGGCGCAGAAGAAGGCCGTCTGAAACAACTGGCTAGCGACTTAGGTATCAACCACGCCGTTACCTTTACCGGCGCATTGACCACCGACCAAACCCTAGACCTCATGCGCCACAGCAACGCCTTCGTCCTCGCCAGCCGTACCGAGACCTTCGGCGTCGTCTATATCGAAGCACTGTCACAAGGTTTACCCATTATCGCAACACGCTGCGGCGGCCCCGAGTCCATCGTCACTTCCGACAACGGCCTGCTGGTGCCAATCGAAAACATCCCGGAGCTGACCAAAGCATTGCTCACCCTCTACGAAAACCATGCACAATACGAACCCGTCCGTTTGCGCCAAGATTGCCTGCAACAATTCGGCAGCCGTGCCATTGCGCAACACCTGATCGACACCTTCCAAAAAGTGCTTAATAAGTAGGCATAAACCATACATGCCGTCTGGAATCCTTCAGACGGCCTACCTGCTTCCAACAAGACAAATCTAGTGTAAAATTAAGACAATAACTAAACTTTTTGATTTAAAATCAGTCCAAAGAAAAACTGTTACCTATAATAATATCCCCACATACATTATGCGCTATTACGGAACGATTACTCGCTGGAACAACAAGCGCGGCTTCGGCGCCGCTACCATAGAAGACACAGGCCAAGAAATCTTTCTTGCCCTTGCCGCCTTCACCACCCTTACCCGCCTTCCGGCCGAAGGGCAACACATCTCCTTCAACATCACAGAAGGCCGACGCGGCCGCAAAGAAGCCGAAAACGTCTGCTTCGCCCTCGATTGCGCCGACTGCTTTGATATCCTCGTCCCGCCCCCTGAAAAACCCCTCGCCGGCAAACAAGCCATCATCGGCCTGATTGCCGTTATCTTCGTCTGCGGCATTTTCGCCACCTTGTGGTACGGCCTCCACTTTTCCGATAACACACCGGAAGAGCCGGCCATCAAAAAACAAGAAACCATGGTTCACGAAGTAGCCGCGAAAATCGAAGCGGAACGCAAAGCATGGCGTGATGCCGTCAACCGCAGCAACCAACGCTCGGGGCAGCCTCAACGCGCCAAAGATAATACTTCAAAACAATAACACTTTATCCAATACAAAAAGGCCGTCTGAAAAAATGGGAAGATGAAATTATAGATTTCTTCCTCATTCTTTCAGACGGCCTTTGTTCTTACCTCAATTCGGCTCCGCCATTTCCAACGCTTGTTTGATGTCTACGGCAACGACGCGCGAGACGCCTTTTTCCTGCATGGTTACACCGACCAGCTGCTCCGCCATTTCCATGGTTAGGCGGTTGTGGGAGATGTAGAGGAACTGGGTTTGCGCCGACATTTCTTTGACCAGGTTGCAGAAACGCGAGGTATTGGCGTCGTCCAGCGGGGCGTCGACTTCGTCCAGAAGGCAGAAGGGGGCGGGGTTGAGGCTGAACAGGGCGAACACGAGGCTCATGGCGGTGAGGGCTTTTTCGCCGCCGGAGAGGAGGTGGATGGTGCTGTTTTTCTTGCCGGGCGGGCGCGCCATGATGGACACGCCGGCGGTCAGGAGGTCGTCGCCTATCATTTTGAGGGTGGCTTCGCCGCCTCCGAACAGGGTCGGGAAGAAGGTTTGGACTTTGCCGTTGACAGCATCGAAGGTTTCTTTGAAACGCGCTTTGGTTTTGTCGTCGATTTGGGCGATGGCTTCTTCCAAAAGGGTGATGGCGGCCTGCACGTCTTCGCTCTGGCTGCGGTAGTAGCCGTCGCGTTCGCGCGCTTCTTCGAGTTCTTGCAGGGCGGCGAGGTTGACGGCGCCGAGGGCTTCGATTTGCTGGGTGAGGCTGCCGATGCTGCTGTTCAATACTTTCGGCGATTCTTTCGCCAACGCTTCGAGCGCGTCCAAATCGGCGGCGCGTTCGGTCAGGTTTTGATGGTAGCGTTTGGCGTTAATCAGGGCTTCCTGCTGCTGCAACAGGGCGGTTTGGGTGGCAGCCTGAAGCTGCGGCAGCTTGGTTTGCAGGGTTTGTACGCGGGCGTATTGCTCCCTGCCCTGCTCCTGAATCTGCGCGAGTTTTTCCTGTACGGCGATGTATTCTTCGTCCAGCGTGTGTACGGCTTCGGTCAGCTCGTCGAGCTTGATGTGCTGCTCGTCGTTTTGGAACTCGGTTTCATAGGCGAGGGCAAGCTCTTGCTGGCGTTCCTGCCAGTCTAGGGTTTGCTGCTCGAGCCGGGCGATTTGCTGCTGGTAGTTTTGTTTTTGCTGGTTGAGTTTGTGGACGGCGACTTCGGCCAGCCCGTATTGGCGGTTGGCTTCCAACAGGGCAAGCTGCGCCTGTTTCAGACGACCTTGCTGCTCTTGGCGGCTGTGCGCGGTGGTTTGCTGCTGGTGTTCGAGTTCGGCGGCGGCTTCCTGCAAAGTAACGATGTCGTCTGAAAGCCCGTCGGACGTGTGTTGCAACACGGTCTGTTCTTCCGCCAACTGCGCTAGTTCGCGCTCGATGTGTTCGCGGCGGATTTGCCCTTGGTTGGTGCGCGCCAGAAGCTCGGCGGCGCGTTGCTGCGCCTGGCTGTATTGGCGCGTGTGCTGCTGTTGCTGCTGCATCAGATTTTTGTGCTGCACTTCGGACGAGCGCACGGCGGCTTCTGCCTGTTTGAACGCGGCTTCGGCGGCGGAGAGTTCGGGGGCGAGGTTTTCCAGTTCGGACGCGATGCCGTCGAGACGGGCTTTTTGGGCAATCAGACTTTCCTGCGCTGGTTTGGCATAAAGCAGGACGCTGACTTTGTCGACCTGATGGCCTTCGGGCGTAAGCCAGATTTGGTGTGCGCCCAAATCGCTTTGATGCGCGAGGGCGTAACTCAAATCGGGCGCGCATAATACGCCGTCGAGCCAGTGGTGCAATGCCGTCTGAAACGGCGGCTGCGCTTGGATTTGGTTCAGCAATGCCTGTACGGGCAGGGATTTTTTGATGCCGCCGGAGAGGTCGTCTGAAAGCCATGCCGCCCGCCCTTGCGGCAAAGGCGCGGGCGGAACGAAACCGTGCGGTACGCTGCGGGCGTGCAGGCGTTCGGCAAGGATGACGGACAAGGCGTGCTGCCACTCGGCGGGCGCGGTGATGTGTTGCCACAGTTGCGGCGCGGCGGCGTGGTCGGTTGCTTGCCAGAAGTCGGCGGCTTCCTGCTGTTGCGACAGGATTTGCGACAACGCCTGCTGCTGCGCCTGCAAGGTGATGTGTCGCTGCTTCAGGCTTTGGAAGCGGCTTGAAGCCGTCTGAAACGCTTCGCGGGCGGCGTGTAAGGCTTCTTCGGCGGCAATGATTTGTTCTTCGTAATGCTCTTGCTGGCTTTGCAACAAGGCGGCAGCTTCCTGCGCGGCGGCGGTTTCGGCTTCGTCGGGCAGGTTCAGGGCTTGGTTTTCCTGTTTCAGACGACCTTTGCGCTCTTCGTGTTTGGCAACGGTTTGTTCGGCATGGGCAAGCTGCTGTTGCTTCAACGCCAGTTCGCGGCGGATGCGGTTCGCCTCGTCCTGCTGGGTTTGGAAGGCGGCGTTGAGCGTGGCTTGGGCTTCTTCCAATTCGGGCAGACGCTCTTCATGTTCGGCAACCTGCATCGCCCATTCCGCCAATTCGGTTTGCTTTTCTTCCGCCTGCAACTCGTTTTCTTCAAGCTGCACGCGGATTTGCTGCTGCTCCTGATGGATGCGCTGCATCTGCGCCTGCGCCGCCTGCTTGTCGCGTTCGATGCGTTGGTGCAGGTTTTGCTGATGGCGGATTTGTTCTTCCAAACGGGCAATCTGCTCGCGCAACACACCGCGTTTGTTGCTCAATTCATGCACCGCCTGCTGCTGCGACTGTTCTGCGGTCTGCAAGGCATGTACTTCGTCATTTAACGCCTGAACCTGAGCGGCGGTTTCGTCCTGCTGCGCCTGCAAAGACTGATGCTGCGCGGTCGCTTTGTCGGCGGTGGCAAGCGATTGCTGCCATTGGGCGTAATCGAGCAAATCCTGTTGTTGGTTCAACTGCGCGGTCAGGGATTTGTAGCGTTCGGCGGTTTCGGCTTGTTTCTCCAGCTTTTCCACCTGACGCGCCAACTCGTTCTGCAAATCGCCCAAGCGTTGCAAATGCTCGCGCGTGTCTTTCAGACGACCTTCCGTCTCCTTGCGGCGTTCCTTATATTTGGACACGCCCGCCGCTTCCTCGATATAGGCGCGCAACTCCTCCGGCCGCGCTTCGATGATGCGCGAAATCATCCCCTGCTCGATAACGGCATAACCGCGCGCACCCACGCCCGTACCCAGAAACAAATCGGTAATGTCGCGGCGGCGCACGGTCTGATTATTGATGAAATACGTCGATTCGCCCTGACGCGTCAGCTGCCGCTTGATGCTCACCTCGGCATACTGCCCCCACGCGCCTTGCAAACTGTGGTCGCTGTTGTCAAACACCAGTTCCACCGAAGCCCTCGGTGCAGGACGGCGCGTCGCCGCACCGTTAAAAATCACGTCCTGCATACTCTCGCCGCGAAGCTGCTTCGCCGAAGCCTCGCCCAACACCCAACGCACCGCATCAATCACATTCGACTTGCCGCAGCCGTTCGGCCCGATAACCGCAACAAGCTGCCCCGGCACATGAATCGTGGTCGGGTCGGTAAAAGATTTGAAGCCGGAGAGTTTGATGTGGGTCAGGCGCATGAGATAAGGACGGGAAAAAAATAAAGTGGGATTTTATACTAAAACAGTAGAAGAAACCGACAATTCAATCATGGAAGTATTATGCCTGTAAAACGAAATTACGCTCTAGCTTACGAAGTGCATGCTTAGTACGCTTTGCATTTTGATTTTTGCATCTTGAGTTTATTTAATGCATAAATATTATATTCTTATTTTATTGATGAGAGATATGAAGATGGAAATTTAAAAATCAAAAATGAAAAAACCTGAGTCCAGTTTTCACTGGATTCAGGTTTTAATGTCATCTGGAAAGATATAGTTTGAAGATTATCTGCGTAGAACGTCGTTGACGAAACCGTTGCAGATTGTTTCAAATAAGTATCAATTCCATGAGTTAATCAGAATTTAACGCCCAAATGAAGACCTGCACCTCGTTGGCGACCGCCGTAAACCTGCAAGGCCGTATTCAATTGTTTACCGCCCAATTGGTAATTTACTCCTGCTTCACCCAAAGTGGTCCCTCCTTTCATAGTCGGACTAGGTAAGGATAAGCCTTGATATTGAGCACGTACATGACCATTCCATTCTCGTTCATGAGCTAAACCAAAATGCAATTTTGTTTTGGCTAACTGATGGTTATATTGCACACCAATACGGCCTCTTTGAGAACGAACTGAAGAAAAATGATATGTTTCACCTGAATTCAACTTAGCTTTATCACTAGATGTATGGGAGTCAAAGTATTTAATATAAGTGTCTAATGAATTTAGACTGCCTAGCTGCCAAATCTTACCTGCACCGATATGGCCCGCTATGTAATTGGATTTACTGTCATAGTTGACCTGGTTGCCATTAGCATGCACGAAATCGTTACTGCGGTAGTCTCCTGAAACACGACCGGCACGAAGGCTGCCTTGCATATACAAGCCATTGTTCCACAAATAATTCCCAAATGTATTTGCACCTAAGTACCAAGCCTTACCTTTACCTCTGGTGCCGTCGTCCAAATGTGATGTATAACGAGTATAACCGTATTCAGCAGCAATACCATATGTTAGATTACCCAAGCCTAAAGGTTTATTCCATGCATAACCTGCATCAAATGTCATACCTTTCAGTTTTACATGACTGCCTGTCGTTACTTCACGGTTATCGGCACGGACATTGGCAAAGCCGTTAGAGCCGATATTTGCTTTGTTTTTATCTACATTGGTATTTTGATAGAATGATTCCAAACCGCCTTCCAAAAGGTAAGCTGAACCACCATTAATCAACGCTGGCGCAACCAAACGACCTTGCAACAAAGATTTAGTTTTTGGGTTTACATTAGCAGATGGCATTGTGGTGTCAGTATTGTTGGAGGCATTGTTCTTATTCCCTGTACCAGTATTATTCACAGAGCCATTGTTGTTAGCTGGAACGTTTATGCTGTCCTTAATGTTATTTTTTTGGAATACTAAATCTAGGTTTTTTGACTGATCATCCACTCTAATATCTGCCAAATCATGAGTCAGAGTAACGCCTTGATATACCTTTCCTTGCCCTTTCCATGCGATTTCCCTGGTGGGATCTACCTGTATCAAATGTACAATATCTCCTGCTTTCAAAGCAGTATCTCCCGGCACATAGCTGTTAACGGTAGCATTACCCAAATCTATAACTGAATCAAAATCCCCTTCAATACCTAACAGTTTCAATGCGATATCTTGATTACGGGTATTGTTGGGCAGATAAAAATTGTAGGTATTGAAATATCCAACTTTACCAGCAGATATGCTGTTCATTTCTATCGGTTCGTTGATGTTACCCAAATTTAACGTATTACCGGCACTTTTATTACTGCTGACACCACCATAGAGCACACCGGAAACTTCGCCTCTGCCCAAAAGCGTAACGATATTATTATTAGCTTCTTCTGTTGCCCCCCCTCCTGAGAGGTTGGCAATCTTGAAATCTCTATTAAGCAGAACTTTATTGCCATTTGCACGTGTGACTGCCACCCCTCCGACAAGCTTATCTCTCACTGTCGCATTACGGCCGAGCATGACAGTATTGTTGTTTGCCTCGCTCTCCAAGCCAGCTTGACCGCCTATAACCTCATCAGCAGTCAGGTTTGCACCTATCGTTACCAAATTTTCAGAAACATTGCTGCCATTCCAAGCATCACCGCCACGTATCCTATTAATATTTGCATCTTTACCGATTCTGAGTTCATTTTTGTTTACAATAGCTTTTTCTGTGCCACTACCCGCAACAACATTAAATATTCTGCTACGGTCTCCGATAGTCACGCGGTTTTCGTTTTCTGTATTATCAGGGATGACACTGGACTCTTTGCCTGAACTACCACCTAATACTTGTCCGGCATAAAAATCATCTCCGATACGAACAACATTGGAGTTAGTGACAACAGGAACATAATTAGTTTGATGTCCTGCGCTGCCGCCTGTAACAATTCCACCACGGACCAACTCTTCATCGGGAAGTTTCGGACCTACCCTGACATTGTTACCGATTAAGACTTCGTTGAAGGAAGATAGCATCCCATCCGAACCGCCAGAGACACTTCCTGTTACAACCGAATTATCTCCAATATGAACACTGTTGCTGGAGGAATCTATTTCAATATTTTTGCGGCTGGCCTCATCTGTCTTTACGCCACTAGCAGAACCACCTTCAACAAAACCATTTATTATTGCATTAGCTCCAATACGCACAGCATTGAAAATAGCACTGGATTCGCTCGATGAACCGCCCAAAACAAATCCATTATCTTTTTCCGTACCAATTTGGACATTATTTCCTATCACCACTTCATTATGATTAGTTTCTTTTTTAGTCGATCTTCCACCACGAATAGCGCCCGAAACATGTGCGCTGTGTGCAACATTGACACGATTATTATTAGCCGAGCCTTTGTGGGCACTGCCACCAGTAACGGAGCCATCTACTTTCTGACCTAATCCCACTGATACAGAGCAACCGTCGGCATTTTCATTGCTAAAAAAGCTTCTATCACATCCATAAATCGATGCTGCCTGGGTATATATCGGAAACATACCTGCCAACATACAAGTAAGAGTAGTTAATGCTGTACTCAATTGATGATTATTATTTTTTGTCATAATCGAGCTAGTTTTTCAAGTAAGAGTAGTTAATGCTGTACTCAATTGATGATTATTATTTTTTGTCATAATCGAGCTAGTTTTTTTAATACGCATGTTTTGTTCCTTTAGAAATCGATGGCAAATGTGAAAAATACGACTTAAATAAAAAATTACTGCGTTACCGTAAGCCTAAGGGGAAAGATCTCTGAAATATCCACAGCAAATTGATTACCACCTTAATAATAAATCTTTGTGCTATACCAAAGCGTATCGCTTTGCTATTTTTATTTCAAATTACTAGTTTATCATAATAAGTTTATAACAATTTATCAAGCAGTGTAATTTTTTAGATTATCGGTACATTTATTATCTTCAGTGGTTTTTAGAAGTATTCTTTAACTACAACAAATCCTGCTTTCTTTGAAAATTCTATGGAAATCTACTGCTTACACTTCACTTAAAATTCAAAGAGTTATACAATCTTATGATATTTGTAGCGTTGCCTCATTTTGACTAAGTTTCAAAGCAATGATATTATTATTGATTAATTTTGTACTACTTTGTTTCTATACGCGGCAGCGCACGGTCTGATTGTTGATGAAATAAGTCGATTCGCCCTGACGCGTCAGTTGCCGCTTGATGCTCACCTCGGCATACTGCCCCCACGCACCCTGCAAACTGTGGTCGCTGTTGTCAAACACCAGCTCCACCGAAGCCCTCGGTGCAGGACGGCGCGTTGCCGCACCATTAAAAATCACGTCCTGCATACTCTCGCCGCGAAGCTGCTTCGCCGAAGCCTCGCCCAACACCCAGCGCACCGCGTCAATCACATTCGACTTGCAGCAGCCGTTCGGCCCAATAACCGCAACAAGCTGCCCCGGAACATGAATCGTGGTCGGGTCGGTAAAAGATTTGAAGCCGGAGAGTTTGATGTGAGTAAGACTCATGGCAATGTTTCGAATCGGAAAAGAAGGCGTATTTTAACGGAAATACGCTTATCCGTTGAGAGAAAATCTGACAACTCAAATCAAATAAAAAGGCCGTCTGAAGTTTCAGACGGCCTTTTATTTTTAATTTGAATTACACCGATACGGCTGCTTTGATGTGCGGATGCGGATCATAGCCTTCCAACTCGAAGTCTTCAAATTTGAAGGCAAATAAGTCTTTGACTTCAGGGTTGATTTTCATGGTCGGCAGGCTTCGGAAATCGCGGCTTAATTGCAGTTGAGCCTGCTCGATATGGTTGCTGTACAAATGCGCATCGCCAAACGTATAGATAAACTCACCGGCTTCCAAGCCGCATACTTGCGCCATCATCATGGTCAACAATGCGTAGCTGGCGATGTTAAACGGTACGCCAAGGAAAATATCGGCGCTGCGTTGGTAAAGCTGGCAGGACAGTTTGCCGTTGGCAACGTAAAACTGAAACAGCGCGTGGCAAGGCGGCAAGGCCATTTCGTCGACCAAAGCCGGATTCCATGCCGATACAATCAGGCGGCGCGAGTCGGGGTTTTTCTTGATTTGTTCCACCACATTGGCAATTTGGTCGATATGGCGGCCGTCAGGTGCAGGCCAGCTGCGCCATTGGTAGCCGTAAACCGGGCCCAAATCGCCGTTTTCGTCCGCCCATTCGTCCCAAATGGAAACGTTGTTGTCTTTCAGGTATTTGATATTGGTATCGCCTTTGAGAAACCAAAGCAGCTCATGAATAATCGAGCGCAGATGCAGTTTTTTGGTAGTCAACAGCGGAAAGCCTTCACTCAAATCAAAACGCATTTGGTAACCGAACACGGAACGCGTGCCGGTGCCGGTACGGTCGGATTTATCGATACCATTGTCGAGAACATGGCGCATAAGGTCGTGATAGGCTTTCATGTGTTTCCTTAATGTATGTGTTGTGGGAATTTCGTGTGTATTGTACCGAATTTTCAGACGGCCTGCCTCTCTGTCTTCAATGAGGCAATCTTCCCTATATTCGCGTAGTACACTCATTAACAATTTTGACAATTCCGCACTAATTTACATAAATTTTTGAGCTGAATTAAATTTTTACAAAAAAATTTTTCAGTATTCTCCAATTTAAATGATTAGAATTTTATTTTTTATAAAATCTATTTTACAAAATATATTTGAATATTTTTAGTTAAATTTAAAATATAATTCCATTTTTACAAATTAGTGAAAAAATAATGTCAACAATCTAGGCAAAATTTTTCTTGGCAAGTAAAATTTTTACGGCTATATTTCAAAACATAAATATTGAAATATCTCACTCAATAGGAGTAGAAAAATGACCGACCTGAACACTCTATTTACCAATCTCAAACAACGCAACCCCAACCAAGAACCCTTTCATCAAGCCGTTGAAGAAGTGTTTATGAGTTTGGATCCGTTTTTGGCGAAAAACCCGAAATACACCCAACAAAGCCTGCTTGAGCGCATTGTTGAGCCGGAGCGCGTGATTATGTTCCGCGTCACTTGGATGGACGACAAAGGCCAAGTCCAAGTCAACCGCGGCTACCGCATCCAAATGAATTCCGCCATCGGCCCTTACAAAGGCGGCTTGCGCTTCCACCCTACCGTCGATTTGGGCGTGTTGAAATTCCTCGCTTTTGAACAAGTCTTCAAAAACGCGCTGACCACCCTGCCTATGGGCGGCGGTAAAGGCGGTTCCGACTTTGATCCTAAAGGCAAATCCGATGCCGAAGTAATGCGCTTCTGCCAAGCCTTTATGACCGAACTCTACCGCCACATCGGCGCCGACACCGACGTTCCTGCCGGCGACATCGGCGTAGGCGGCCGCGAAATCGGCTATCTGTTCGGCCAATACAAAAAAATCCGCAACGAATTTGCTTCCGTCCTGACCGGCAAAGGCCTCGAATGGGGCGGCAGCCTGATTCGCCCTGAAGCCACCGGCTACGGCTGCGTGTATTTTGCCCAAGCCATGTTGGAAACCCACAACGACAGCATCGAAGGCAAACGCGTGTTGATTTCCGGCTCCGGCAACGTGGCGCAATACGCTGCCGAAAAAGCCATCCAACTGGGTGCAAAAGTATTGACTGTTTCCGACTCCAACGGCTTTGTCCTCTTCCCTGACAGCGGTATGACCGAAGCGCAACTGGCCGATTTGATCGAGCTGAAAGAAGTACGCCGCGAACGCGTGGCCACTTACGCCAAAGAACAAGGCCTGCAATACTTTGAAAACCAAAAACCGTGGAACATCGCGGCCGAAGTCGCCCTGCCTTGCGCCACCCAAAACGAATTGGACGCAGACGCTGCCAAAATCCTGCTGGCCAACGGTTGCTATGTGGTTGCCGAAGGTGCGAACATGCCGTCAACTTTGGGCGCAGTCGAACAATTTATCAAAGCCGGCATCCTCTACGCTCCGGGTAAAGCCTCCAACGCCGGCGGCGTAGCGACTTCAGGTTTGGAAATGAGTCAAAACGCCATCCGCTTGTCTTGGACACGCGAAGAAGTGGACAGCCGCCTGTTTGACATCATGCACAGCATCCATGAGTCCTGCCTGAAATACGGCAAAGTCGGCGACAAAGTGAACTACGTCAATGGTGCGAACATTGCCGGTTTCGTCAAAGTTGCCGATGCCATGTTGGCGCAAGGTTTCTAAAAGCTGCATCAACGCAAATCATAAGGCCGTCTGAAATATTTCAGACGGCCTTTTTCTTTTCATGCAAATTTTATACGCCTAAATAACCTTCCCTGCTGGAAAGCCATCTTGCCAGATGCGCTTCGACGATTTCGGGGTTTTGTTCAATCAGCATCGGGGCGATTTCACGTGCTTGTTCCAAGAGGTGCAGGTCTTCTTCGAGGTTGGCGAAGCGCAGCATGGGGACGCCGCTTTGGCGCGCGCCGAGAAATTCGCCGGGGCCGCGGATGTTGAGATCTTGGCGGGCGATTTCGAAGCCGTCGGTGTGTTCGTAGATGACTTTCAGCCGCGCTTTGGCGAGTTCGCTCAAGGGTTCGGCAAACAGAAGGACGCACACGCTTTCTGCCGCGCCGCGCCCTACCCGTCCGCGTAATTGGTGCAGCTGCGCCAAGCCCATGCGCTCGGCGTGTTCAATCACCATCAGGGCGGCGTTGGGCACATCTACGCCGACTTCGATGACGGTGGTGGCGACCAAGACGTTCAGACGGCCTGCGGCAAACTGAGCCATGACTTCGGCTTTTTCGGCGGCCTTCATGCGCCCGTGTACCAAGCCGATGTTGAGTTCGGGCAATGCCGCCTGAAGCTGCTCGAGGGTTTCGGTAGCGGTTTGCAGTTGCAGGGTTTCGCTTTCTTCAATCAGCGGACAGACCCAGTATGCCTGCTGCCCTTTGCGGCAGATGTTGAGGACGAAGCCTTCGACTTCGGCGCGGCGGACGTTGTTGACGAGGCGGGTTTTAATCGGGGTGCGCCCGGGCGGCAATTCGTCGATAACGGATACGTCCAAGTCGGCGAAGAAACTCATGGCGAGCGTGCGTGGGATGGGCGTGGCGGACATCATCAGCTGGTGGACGTCGCGCCCTTTATTTTTGAGGGCGAGGCGTTGGGCGACGCCGAAGCGGTGTTGTTCGTCCACAATCACCAAGCCCAGATTTTGGAACTCGACGTCGTCTGAAAACAGGGCGTGCGTGCCGACGGCGATTTTGACGGTGCCGTCGGCGAGTTTGGCTTTGGCTTCGTCTTTGGCTTTTTTGCGCTGGCTGCCGGAAAGCCAGACGACTTCGAGTCCTAACGGCTCAAGCCATTGTTTGAACTTGATGAAATGCTGTTCGGCAAGGATTTCGGTCGGCGCCATCACAGCCGCCTGCGCTCCGGATTCAATGGCGGTCAAAGCAGACAAGGCAGCCACAATGGTTTTGCCGCTGCCGACATCGCCTTGCAGCAGTCGGTGCATGGGATGGGTTTGCACCATATCGCGGCAGATTTCGGAAACAACTTTTTCTTGCGCATCGGTCAGGGCAAACGGCAAGGCGTGGCGCAGTGCATTAGTCAACGTACCGTCGCCGCCCAATGCCGCCGCCGTACCGCTGACACGCTTCTGCCGCGCCAGCCGCATGGACAACTGTTGCGCCAAAAGTTCGTCGAATTTGAGCCGCTGCCATGCAGGAAGCGCGCCATCGGAAAGCTGGTGGATGGTGAAACTCGGTGGCGGCGAATGCAAAAGGCGCAGGCTTTCGGCGAGGTGCGGCAGTTTCAGACGACCCAATAAGGCATCGGGCAGCGTGTCATGCAGCGGCGTAACGTCCAACGCCGTCTGAATGATGCGGCGCAAAGTGGGCTGGTTCAAGCCGTTTACGGTCGGATAAATCGGCGTGAGGTTTTCCGCCAAACCGCTGCTCTCGGCATCGCGGATTTTGGGATGAATCATCTCGTCGCCGTAAAACCCGTGTTTGATTTCGCCCACGGCGCGGATGCGTTTGCCGGCCGCCATCTGTTTCTGATGGCTGGCGTAAAAGTGGATAAAGCGCAGAAAAAGGACGCTGCCGGAACCGTCGGCGATTTGGACAATCAGCTGCTTGCGCGGTTTGAACGTTACTTCCTGATGGATGACTTCGCCCTCGACCTGACACGGCACGCCGATCGGCGCATCCTTAATCGGCATGATGTGCGTCTCATCCTCGTAACGCAACGGCAGGTGCAACACCAAATCCCATGCGGTATGGATGTTGAGTTTGTCGAGTTTCTTGGCGGAAACATCGGTAATTTTGAGCTGTTTTTGGGTTTCGGGCGTCATCTTAAAAGGCAGCTGATTGAAAGTTTGCTGTATTTTATCCGAAAACAAAAAGGCCGTCTGAACGTAATGTTTCAGACGGCCTTAATTTAGGTATAACGCGATTAAGCGTTAGCTCCCTGTTGTTCTTCGTAGATTGCTTCGAAGTTGATCGGAGCAAGCAGTACAGGTGGGAAGCCGGCGCGGGTTACGCTGTTGGAAATGGCTTCGCGTGCGTAAGGGAACAGGATGTTTGGACAAGCAACGCCCAGCAGCAGTTGTACGTCTTCTTCAGGAATGTTTTCCAGACGGAAGATGCCGCTTTGGGTTACTTCGTTCAAGAACATGGTGCGCTCTTCGTTCAGTTTGGCAGTCACGGTCACGGTAACGTCAACGCTGTAGAAGCCGTCTTCCAGTTTGGTGCTGCCGGTAGAAACGCGCATATCCACTTCAGGCTCGCCTTGTTCCAAGAAGATTTGTGGTGCGTGAGGCACTTCCAAAGACAAGTCTTTTACATACAGACGCTCAACGCTGAATACGGGTTGCAATTCTTCGCTCATTTTATTTTCCTAAGTTAAGGGTTAAGGATTCAGTAATTCGTCCAACTTGCCTTCCTGCTGCAAGCGGTACAAATCGGTAAAGCCACCGACATGGGTGTCGCCGATAAAAATCTGCGGCACGCTGCGCTGGCCGGAAAGCTGCTGCATTTCGGCAAAAACTTCCGGATTGCCGTCGATGCGGATTTCGTTGATTTCTTTCACACCCACCGCCTGCAACAGCCTTTTCGCCATGGTGCAGTACGGGCAATATGGACCGGTATAAACAGTAACGGTTTGCATGATTTCTTCCAAAATACCAATGTTCATGACTATATGGGCATAGGTGCTATTTTACAAGTATTCCCGCCGTACGGTCGTAAAAAACATTCAGACGGCCTCTTGGCCATAAACATTTGTGCAGATGCGGAAAAACCATAATTAAAGTATGATAAGCGCTTTCGCAGAATGACTTTTGCCATTTGTTTTGTGGAGAAGAACACATCGCAAAAGTTTTTCTATTCAAAATCAGGTATCCCCATGCTTTCAGGAATTCCCATCCCCAAGGACGCCGTGCGTCCATCCGAAACCGTCCTCGTCAATATTACGCCGCAAGAAACGCGTGTAGCCGTTTTAGAAGAGAACAATATCTGCGAACTGCACATCGAGCGCAACAGCGGCCACAGCTTGGTCGGCAATATTTATTTGGGCGTTGTCAAACGCGTCCTTCCCGGCATGCAAAGCGCATTCATCGATATCGGCTTGGAACGTGCCGCGTTTTTACATATCGTCGATGTCCTCGAACAACGCCGCAATCCGGACGAAACCCAACGCATCGAACACATGCTCTTTGAAGGCCAGTCCGTCTTGGTTCAGGTCATCAAAGACCCCATCAATACCAAAGGTGCGCGCCTGTCCACCCAAATCTCACTGGCCGGCCGTTTCCTCGTCCATCTTCCGCAAGAAGACCACATCGGCATTTCTCAACGCATTGAAGACGATGCCGAACGCAGCAGTTTGAGGGAGCGCCTCAACAACCTGCTGCCCGAAAATGCCTGCCACGGCTACATCATCCGCACCAACGCTGAAAACGCCTCCGATGCCCAACTGCAATCAGACATCAACTACCTGACCAAAGTGTGGGAACACATTCAAAAACAAGCGAAAATCCAACCACCTGAAACCCTGCTCTATCAAGATTTGCCTTTGAGCCTACGCGTTTTGCGAGATATGTTCAGCCTCGATACGCACAAAATCCTGGTCGATTCCACCGAAAACCACCGCCGCATGACCCAGTTTGCCGAACAATACGTTCAAGGTGCATTGGGCAAAATCGAGCTGTTCAAAGGCGAACGCCCCTTATTTGAAACCCACAACATCGAGCAGGAAATCGCCCGCGCCCTGCAACCGCGCGTCAACCTCAACTTCGGCAGCTACCTCATCATCGAGTCCACCGAAGCCATGACCACCATTGATGTCAACACCGGCGGCTTTGTCGGCGCGCGCAATTTTGATGAAACCATCTTCCGCACCAACCTCGAAGCCTGCCACACCATTGCCCGCGAGCTTCGCCTGCGCAATCTCGGCGGCATCATCATCATCGACTTCATCGATATGGCGCAGGAAGTCCACCGTGAAGCCGTCCTGCAAGAACTTGCCAAGGCACTCAGTTTCGACCGCACCCGCGTCACCCTCAACGGCTTTACCAGTCTTGGCCTTGTCGAACTGACCCGTAAACGCTCGCGTGAAAACTTAAACCAAATCCTCTGTGAACCCTGCCCTTCCTGCCAAGGTCGGGGCCGTCTGAAAACGCCACAAACCGTGTGCTACGAAATCCAACGCGAAATCGTCCGCGAAGCGCGCCGCTACGATGTCCAAGCCTTCCGTATTTTAGCCGCTCCGAATGTCATCGACTTGTTCCTAGACGAAGAATCGCAATCGCTGGCAATGTTGATAGACTTTATCGGCAAGCCGATTTCGCTGGCAGTAGAAACCGCCTACACGCAGGAACAATACGATATTGTGTTACTGTAAAGATAAAAGGCCGTCTGAAAACTTTTCAGACGGCCTTCTTGTTTGAGCAAATAAAGATTACGGTTTCACTACTTTACCGTTGATTTTAACAGAGGTCAGTTTCAGGTTGTAGGTTTTGCCGTCATCGGTATAGCTGATTTGCGCAGGGATATTGTCGATATCGGAAGCAAAAGAGTAAGTAACGGTATCATCGCCACGGCGGACGCGATATTTGCTCACAGGCGTTGTACCACCGTTCAGTTTATAGCTTTCGCTACCGATTTTGTTCATGCTGCCGACGGTGTACAGTTTTTTACCGTTGGTAATTTTCAAACCTGACGGCAGGCGCACGTCATTGGCGGCCAGTTGCCATGCCAAAGTGAACAAGTCCATGGCCGGGCCGGATTTTTCGGTTTTCAAATCACCGGCTTTGCCATAAGTGATATTGCCGCTGGAGAATTTGGCCTCGGCATACACTTTGCCGCCGCGTACATCTTTGTAGTAAGACGGATGCAAGGTCGTGCCGTTGATGCTGCCGCCGGATTCAAAGCGGATATTGTAAAGCGGTACTTTAATGGTAGAGACGATTTTGTATTGGTTGCCGCTACGTGTGAAGGTCATGGTCGCAGGAATACCGTAGCTGCCTGAGTATTGCAAAACGGCAGATTGCGGCAATTCAGCGGCTTGTGCGCCGATAGAGGCAGTGAGCAGGGAAAGTGTCAGCAGGGTTGTTTTAATCGGATTCATGATGTTTTCCTTGTGTGTATGGTGTTTTAATTAAGCCAACAGGCTTTGACCGGCGGCATTGCGTTGTGCATTCAAAACGCGGTTGCCTTCGATTTTCAGACGGCCTGCAACAAAGTCGGCAACGGCTTGCGGGAAAAGCTGGTGTTCAACCGTCAGCACGCGTGCGGCAACATCGTCAGCGGTATCGCCGTCCAAAATAGGAACAATGCCTTGTGAAATAATTGGGCCGCAATCCAGCTCGGGCGTCACGAAATGGATGGTGCAGCCTGCCACTCGGCAACCTGCTTCCAATGCGCGTTCGTGGGTATGCAAACCGGTGAAAGAAGGCAGGATGGACGGATGGATGTTTATCAGGCGGTTTTCATAATGTGCGCAGAATTCCGGAGTCAAAATACGCATAAAGCCCGCCAATACAACCAAATCCGGCTGATAGGCATCGATTTTTTCCATCATGGCCTGATCAAATGCCAGACGCGAGTCGAAGTTTTTATGGTTCAAACTGTCGGTGGCAATACCGCGCTCTGCCGCCCATGCCAATCCGGCTGCGGTTTCGCTGTTGCTCAATACGGCTGCAATGTTAGCATCAGGAATATTGGCATTCACAATCGCCTGCATATTGCTGCCGCGTCCGGAAATAAGGATGACGATATTTTTCATCATAATTCCTTGCTTGTTTGGAACAAAGGCCGTCTGAAACGGAATTTTTCAGACGGCCTTTTATCCGTTGTTTAAGGGCGTAAGCCTTGATTCGGATTATTGAACTTTTTGTACGTCAACTTGTACAGGTTGTTGTGCAGCGGCATCAGGCGCGCCGACTTTAACCAGTTTCACGTCGAATACCAAAGTAGCGTTCGGGCCGATTTTATCGCCGGCACCAACTTCACGATATGCCAATTTGGCAGGGATGTAGAATGTTGCTTCGCCGCCTTCTTTCAAGAGCTGGATACCTTCAGTCCAACCTGGAATCACTTGGCTTACAGGGAAGCTTACAGGTTCGCCGCTGTTTTTGCTGCTGTCAAATACAGTACCATCAATCAGACGGCCTTCGTATTCAACGGTAACGATGTCGTCTTTAGTCGGTTTTTTGCCTTCGCCTTCTTTGATGATTTTGTATTGCAGACCGGAAGCGCTGGTTTTCACGCCTTCTTTAGTCGCGTTTTCTTTCAAGAACGCTTCGCCTTTTTCCAAGTTTACTTTGGCATCTTCAGCACGTTTGGCAGTGGCTTTTTCTTGTTGCTCTTGCAGGAATTTCATCATCACTTCCTGAGCTTGGGCTTCAGTCATTTTGACTTCTTTACCTTCAAACATGGCTTCCATGGCTTCGGTGAAGACTTTCAAATCGATTTCCGTACCTTGGTCTTTCATTTGTTTCAATGAACGGCCGATGTCCACACCCATCGCGTAGCTGGCTTGTTGGGCAGTAGAACCGATGGCAGAAGCATCTGCAGCCGCATTTGAAGCTGCGGAAGCAGCAGGGGCGTCTTTAGCGGCAGTGTCTTTTTGGTTGCAAGCAGTCAGTGCCAACAAAGCAGACAAAGCCAATGCGCTGAATTTGAAAGTTTTGTTCATGATTATGTCTTTTCCGGAAAGGTCAAAAAAGGGGATTATAGCTGAGTTTGAATGAAATGGAATCAAGGTGGATTAAAATTTGTAAAGGCTCTTATCAAAAACATTAAGGCCGTCTGAAAACAGGTTTCAGACGGCCTACTCTTAGCTATCGGTCAAATGATTAATACCAGCCGCGCAGTTTCATTGCTTTTTCAACACGACGGATACTCATCATGTAGGAAGCTGTACGCAGATCGACATCGTATTCTTGAGCCAAGTTCCAAATATCGCGGAACGCACGGCGTAGGACAACGGTTTCTTTCTCTTGAACTTCATCAAACTCCCAGTAGTAGCCTTGCAGGTTTTGTACCCATTCGAAATAGGATACAACCACGCCGCCGCAGTTTGCCAAAATATCAGGAACAACCAATACGCCGTTTTGACGCAGGATAACGTCTGCCTCTGGAGTAGTCGGACCGTTTGCGCCTTCAACCACGATTTTCGCGCGGACTTTACCGGCGTTTTCAGAAGTCAGTTGGTTTTCCAGAGCGCAAGGGGCGAGTACGTCCACTTCCAGAGCCAAAAGTTCGGCATTGCTGATTTCTTTGCCGTAGCCGGCTTCGTTGGTGATGAAACCTTTGGTTTGGAATTCTTTGATGATTGCTTCCATATCCAAGCCGTTTTCGTTGTAGATGGCAACGTCAACAGTAGATACGGCAACGATTTTCGCACCGGCTTTGTGTGCATAGTAACCGGTGTGGTAGCCCACGTTACCGAAACCTTGAATAGCGTAAGTAGCACCCTTCACGTCTTTGCCCAGTTTTTCCAAAGCTTGGACGGCGGCGAAGTTTACGCCGTAACCGGTAGCTTCGGTACGCGCCAAGGAGCCGCCAAACTCAACCGGTTTGCCGGTAAACACGCCTGGTGCAGAATGTTTCACTATGTTTTCATAGGCATCAACCATCCAAGACATGATTTTGCCGTTGGTGTTCACGTCAGGGGCAGGAATATCGATTTTCTCGCCGATCAGCGGAGAAATAGCTTCGGAATAAGCGCGGGCGATACGTTCCAATTCCGCTTCAGAATAGTTACGCGGATCCAAAGTAATACCGCCTTTACCGCCGCCATAAGGAATACCTGCCACGCAGCATTTGATGGTCATCCAGATAGACAGGGCTTTAACCTCGTCCATATTCACATTGGGATGGAAACGCACGCCGCCTTTGTAAGGGCCGACGGCATTATTGTGTTGTGAACGGTAGCCGGTGAAGTTTTCTACTGTACCGTTGTCGAGTTTGACAGGGAAGTTGACTTCCAAAACACGTTGCGGCTTTTTCAAGATTTCAAATACTGCTGGATCGGCATTCAGACGGTCGCAGGCAGTTTTCACTTGTTTTTGCGCAATTTCAAACGGATTCAGCGTTTCTTTTACAGCAGATGCGGACATGTATTTTTCCTTTTCATACATATGATTAGACGAGAGCCATACCCGTTACTATATACAAAAACGGACAAAAATGTAATAGCATGTAGTCGATAAAAAGCAAATCTATTCATTTATATATGAATTTAGTTTGAGGCCGTCTGAAAATATCGGCACACTAGCCGGAAATTTTTCAGACGGCCTAGTATAAATGCTCATCAAATCATTCAAAAACACACACAAACCCTTTGTTTTTTAATGCCTACCAAACCACCCTTTTTGTTGACAAAATTCTTGCCATATTACAAACAGGTTGACAGACTTACACCAGCAAAAATTGTTAACAATTTAACCAAATATCCCTTAAAGAATCAGCAAAACATCGGCAAATCAGGCAAATAATGTTAGAATAACCGCTTAAATAATATGACAGAAAGTTACTCAATGACCACTGCTGCTTTAGAACACGTTCAAGCCGTTGCTTTTGATTTGGACGGTACCTTATGTGATTCCGTTCCTGATTTGGCCGCAGCAGCCCAAGCCATGTGCGCACACTTGGATTTACCTGTTTTACCTACCCAAACGGTTGAAATTTATGTCGGCGACGGCATCAGCAAGTTGGTTCATCGCGTCATTACCAATGATCGTGAAAAAGAAGCCGATCATGAAATCTGGGAAAAAGGTTTTGTGTTCTTTATGCAATATTATCGCGAGCACTTGAGCGACTTTACCCGCCCCTACCCTGAAACCGAAGCCGGCCTCGGCCTGCTCAAGTCCTTGGGTATTCCTCTGGTTGTCATTACCAACAAAAATGAAATTCTGGCTGCCGAGTTGCTGAAACAGCTTAATCTCGATGGCTACTTCAGCCTGGTTCTTGGCGGCGACAGCCTGACCGAGAAAAAACCCAGTCCATTGCCACTTCAACATGCGGCCGAAGTTTTGGGCATCGACGTTGCCAATATGCTGATGGTGGGCGACTCTAAAAATGACATTATTGCCGCCAAAGCGGCCGGTTGCTTCAGCGTCGGCGTAACATTCGGCTACGGCGACATGACCTTGCTCTCTCAAGACAAAGCGACCAAACCTGATTTGTTGATTCGCGCCCTGCCTGAAATCTACGAAAATCTGCAACCGCAAAAAAACAAAGACGAAGAATAATTCGGCTTTATTTTCAGACGGCCTTTTCGGTGCTTTCACCCAATCAGGCCGTCTTAAATGTAATTCAATGTAGTTAAAATCCCTCCCCCTCCATATCCCCATGAAACCTCCCAAAACCTTACGCGCCCGCGCCTTGGATATTCTTTCCCGTCAGGAAGTCAGCCGTGTTGGATTGAAACGCAAACTGGCCCCACACGCTGAAAGTGAAGAAGAATTGGAAAAGGTTTTGGACGAATTCGCCGAACGAAATTGGCAATCCGACCAACGTTACGCAGAAGCCTATATTCACAGCAAGAGCAACCGTTATGGCACGCTCCGCCTCAAGCAAGCCTTGGCGCAACAAGGTATCAATGCAGACGACTGTCGGGAGTTCTTACCCGATAGGGAAGACGAGCTGCAAACCGCCATTTCCGTCTTGCGTAAAAAATTCAAGCAAGAAGCTCAAGATTTGAAAGAAAAACAAAAACAAGCGTGTTTCCTTGCCTATCGCGGCTTTGGCTCCGACACCATTCAGACGGCCTTAAAAACCGCGTGGAATGAAGACGAAGACTTCTATCAATAATCATTCCCACTTGAATCTTTGCTTCTATCGGCGTACCCTTACGCTTTTATTCAATAATTCAATCAGAGCTTCATCATGTCCGACAAACCGCACGATACACCTAATCCCCTAATCGAAGACGAACGCAAAAATCCTGTTTACCGCTTGGGTCAGGCAGTAGCCGGATTCATGCTGCTGGTTTGGGCCGGCGTTTTGGCCTTAGTTTTCTTTTTGGTTTTCCGTTTTTGGTTGAGTTAAACCCAATCTAATTACAAAAAAGCCATAAACCCTCTTATAAAAAAGCAAACAGCTTTTATTTGTAAGCATCAAAAAGGCCGTCTGAAAACACTTTCAGACGGCCTTTGTTTATAACGAGATTATCCTCGAATTACTTTGCGGATATTCGGATTGGCATGCATTGCATGAATAATCTGATTAACCTGCTCCAAGTCTTTGACTTTAATTGTGAATTTAAATTCTACAAAACCTTCCGTTCCTGCTTGCGCTTTGGTTGGCGTATCGACAGATTCGATATCCGCACCGGAATTAGAAATCGCTTGTGCCATTGAGGCCAACAAACCATGCGCATCTTCGGATTTGACGTTGAGGATAGTGCGGTACGTTTGATTGCGCAAACTGTCCCAACCCGCATCCAGTTGCTCTTCCGGATCGGCTTTGACCAAAGTTTGACAGGTATCACGGTGGATAATCATGCCCTTGTCTTTAACCAATAAGGCGCGGATCGCATCGCCGGGAATCGGATGGCAACATTCGGCAAAATGAATCCGGCCGGTTTCCTGATCGTTGACTTTGATCGGACTGAGTTTGACCGTGCTGCCAAAATGTTGGCCTGCCAACTCGGCAATGTGCATGGCAACGTGTACCGGCAAAGTATGCCCCATACCGACATTATAAAGAACCTCTTCAAACGATGTTTGTTTGGTATTCAAATCGGCAAGGTATTTTTCTTTGAGGTCGTCTGAAAGCAGGACGTCTTTCGGCAACAGGCTGGATAAAGCTTTTTGCAGTAGGTTCTCACCCAAAACAACGGCATCGTGACGATTCAGATTTTTAATGTATTGGCGGATGGCGCTGCGCGCACGACTGGAAACGGTAAAGTTCAGCCATGCTACATTAGGCTTGGCATGCTCGGAAGTAATGATTTCTACCGTATCGCCGGTTTTCAGCTTGGTGCGCAACGGCATCATGACGTTATTGATACGCGCGGCAACGGTTTTATGACCGATATTGGTGTGTACGGCATAGGCAAAGTCAATCGGCGTCGCACCTTTAGGCAAGGTAAGGATATCGCCTTTCGGGGTAACGATATAGACTTCGTTGGGGAACAAATCGACTTTGACATGCTCTAGAAACTCGATGGCATTTGAGCTGCTGGCCTGCAGGTCGAGAATATTTTTCATCCATCGGTTCATATGGAGGACGGCTTGATCCGGAGTGTTTTCACCGGATTTGTAAATCCAATGTCCGGCAATACCGCCCTCAGCCACAGCATCCATTTCACGCGTACGGATTTGCACTTCGATAGGCAAACCGTAAGGACCGACCAAGGTTGTGTGCAGGCTTTGATAACCGTTGCTTTTCGGAATGGCGATATAGTCTTTAAAACGGCCGGGCTTGGGGTGGTATAAATTATGTAATGCGCCCAACGCGGCATAACAGGCAGGAATGTTGTTTACGATGACACGAAAGCCGTAAATATCCATCACTTCGGCAAAACGCAGTTTTTTAGCCAACATTTTTTGATGGATGCTGTATAAGTTTTTCTCGCGGCCTTTGATTTTGGCTTCAATATTGACACCGACCAAACGCTGACCGAATGCACGCAACACTTTGCCGACAACATCGCGGCGATTTTTGCGGCTGTTGTCCATGGCTTTTTTCAGGGTTTCGTAGCGTCTTGGGTGGAGGTTTTGGAACGATAAGTCTTGAAGCTCTTGATACGCATTGTTCAGGCCAATGCGGTTGGCGATTTGAGCATAGATTTCGAGGGTTTCTTTGGCGATGCGGCGGCGTTTTTCCGGACGCATAGAGCCAAGGGTGCGCATATTGTGCAATCGGTCGGCAAGTTTGACGACGATGACGCGCACGTCTTTAGTCATGGCGAGGATAAGCTTGCGGAAACTTTCCGCCTGATGCTCGGCATGATCTTCAAATTTGAGTTTTTCCAGTTTGGAGAGGCCGTCTACCATTTCGGCAATGGTATCGCCGAATTCTGCCGCCATTTCGACTTTGGTTACGCCCGTATCTTCCAATACATCATGCATAACGCCCGCGCAGAGGCCTTGAACATCCATGTGCCAAATCGCAAGCTGCGTGGCAACGGCAAGGGGATGGGTGATGTAGGGTTCGCCGCTCTTACGGGTTTGTCCGTCATGGGCGTGAAAAGCGTAGGCAATGGCTTTTTCAAGCTCGGCCTGTTCATTCTCATTGAGATAGGATGCGGTGCGAAACAGAAGATCGCGCGCTTCTGCTGTCAACGGGTCATAAGGAGCGGTAGGCAGTGGGGCTGGCAT
Organism: Neisseria sp. P0013.S005; assembly: GCF_051958425.1. Lineage (NCBI taxonomy): Bacteria > Pseudomonadati > Pseudomonadota > Betaproteobacteria > Neisseriales > Neisseriaceae > Neisseria > Neisseria sp. P0013.S005. The sequence goes on from NZ_JBQCVL010000005.1 coordinate 56,824, forward strand.
TTTCAGACGGCCTTTTATGGCTATTTTTTTAAGCCGTCAGACTGTATCGGTTGTTATATTGCACCGATACAGTCCGCACGGCGGTTTTATCGGTTTGCCGGTTGGTTTATTTGTTGCGGGTCAGCAGCTCGGTTCCGATTTGTCCGGCTGCGATTTCGCGCAGGGCGGTTACGGTTGGTTTGTTGTTACGGATGTCGTCAACCAATGGCGTGTTGCCGTTTTCGAGCTGGCGTGCGCGACGGGCGGCAACGAGGGTAAGGTCAAAGTGGTTAGGGATTTTACCTGTGCAATCTTCAGTAGTAATACGGGCCATGTTTGCTTGCTTTCTTTCTATGTTTCAAATAAAACGGTTATTTTCGCTGTTTTTTACGAATTTTCCAACAGGTTTGAGATAAATCCCTGTTGAGAGGATTTTTTCAGACGGCCTGCTTTAATAATGTGGAACAAATCGGCTTCGGCACGATCCAAATCGTCATTCACAACGACGTAATCGAACAAAACGGATTGCTCAATCTCATGACGGGCTTTTGAAAGGCGTGTTTGAATAATTTCTTCGCTGTCTGTACCACGGCCGATCAAACGTTGCGCCAATACTTCAAAGGAAGGCGGCAGAATAAAAATGCTGCTGGCTTCAGGCAACGATTTACGCACTTGCGCCGCACCTTGCACATCAATTTCCAAAATTACGTCATAGCCCTCTTCGCTCAGCGAATTTACGCCGGCGATGCTGGTGCCGTAATAATTACCGAACACATTGGCGTGTTCCAAAAAGGCTCTTTGCTCAATCAGCGATTCAAATTCCTCTTTGGGAACAAAGTGGTAATGCACACCATGTGCCTCACCCTCTCGCGGCTGGCGCGTAGTATGAGAAATGGAAACACGGATGTCGTCATGATTTTTCAACAGGCGCGACACCAAGGTCGTTTTACCTGTGCCGGAAGCGGCAGAAATGATGTAAATATTGCCTTTTTTATGATTTTGCATGGTGGTTCAGCCGATGGTATGTACCTGTAAATTATAACACAACACAATGTTTCTCGGAATTTCAGACGGCATGTTGCAAAATTTGGCTATTGTATCGATTAATTTGGCAAGTCCGCATATGACCGCTACAATATCGTGTTAAAAACTTTTTGATTTCGGAATGTCGAGATGTTGATTCATCCTGAAGTAATGGGCGTAGAAGCTTTGGCGGACAAAATCCGTAAAATTGAAAACTGGCCGCAAAAAGGGATTTTGTTTCATGACATTACTCCCGTTTTGCAAAGCGCAGAATATTTCCGCCTGCTGGTCGATTTACTGGTTTACCGCTATATGGGGCAAAAAGTTGATGTCGTTGCGGGCTTGGATGCGCGCGGCTTCATCATTGGCGCGGCTTTGGCCTATCAGCTGAATGTCGGCTTTGTCCCCATCCGCAAAAAAGGCAAACTGCCGTTTGATACGGTTTCTCAAAGTTACGCTTTGGAATATGGCGAAGCGACGGTAGAAATCCATACCGATGCCATCAAGCCGGGCGCACGCGTTTTGTTGGTAGATGATTTGGTGGCAACCGGCGGCACAATGCTGGCAGGTGTCGAGCTGATCCGAAAACTGGGCGGCGAAGTAATCGAAGCGGCTGCCATTTTGGAATTTACCGACTTGGACGGCGGCAAAAAAATCCGTGAAAGCGGCGCTCCGTTATTTACCCTATGCCAAAACAAAGGCTGTATGTAATAAAAAAACCGCAAGCTGATCAGCCTGCGGTTTTTTATTGTCAAAATTATTCGAGAACGTATCCGTCCGTATCCCAGAAAGTTTTTTTCACCAACTGGTCGTCTTTATAAACCAACTCGGATTTCTTCGCACCATCATCATACCAATCCAAAATGATGCCGCTGCGTTTACCGTTGCGAATACTCAATTCAGACACAACGCGGCCATTTTCATCCCAACTGATAATCTCCGTTGGCTTGTCATTGCTCATCATCATTTCGGTTTTCGGGCTGCCGTCTGAATACCATTGTTTCCAATGACCATTGGCTTTATCGTGCTTAAATTGGATTTCACTTTCTTTCACACCATTTCGGTAATAGCGGGAACCCACGCCCTCGCTCAGACCATTTTGATAAGGCATCACCGCAGATTTTTTGCCGTTTGGATACCAGTTGACCCATTCGCCATGAGGTTTGCCGTTACGATAGCTGCCGACCATCTTTTTCTGACCGTTGAAATGCCACAGGGTCAGCGTACCGTTATCCAACGCCGGCACAAAAACCTTAATCTGACCGGCAGGTACTTCATAAGGATCAGAATATTTTTTCATCGATGGATAGTAAAAATCCTGTACCTGCGCCTTGCCTGCCTCAATCTTGTATTGGCGGACATAAGCAACTGAAGGCATGGTCGCCGTCAGTTTACCGTTTTGATTGAAATAAACGGTATGTTGCTGGGCAAAGGCGGCAACGGGCATACTGAACAAGGCAGCAGCCAACAGGCCTGATTTTAAATAATTATTCATAATATGGAGTTTGGCAGTATATGTTCTACAAAAAGTCAGTAATAAAAATTCACTGACATTAGAAACTATGACGAATATTATAAGCCATAGTTTCAAAGCCTGCTTGGATTTCATATTCGGCATACCATAGACATTTGTATTTTCTTAAAATATTAAAGATTATACAAAACAAAGGCCGTCTGAAACTTTTCAGACGGCCTTTGTTTTATTTATATCAAAATAAACTATTCTTCACCTAATAATTGCTCGCGGGTCAACAAGAATACAAACCCATCGCCACCGCTGGTTTCCAACCAAGTAAACGGTAATTCGGGATAAGCAGCTTCCAATACCTCACGGTTGTGACCGATTTCAACCAGCAATACACCTTTCGGATTTAAATATTTCGCCGCTTGCAGAATGATTTGACGTGTAGCGTCCAAACCATCTTCGCCACTGCCCAAAGCCATTTCCGGCTCGTGCAGGTATTCGTCAGGCAATGCTTCCACAGATTCCGCATCGACATAAGGAGGATTGGAAACAATTAAGTCGTATGTTTCATCCAAACCTTCAAACAAATCGGTATGCACCAAGCTGATGCGGTCTTCCAAGCCATAATCTTCGATATTGATCGCGGCCACTTCCAGCGCATCCAAGCTTAAATCAACGGCATCAATTTGTGCATCGGGATAGTGATGCGCCATTTGAATGGCCAAACAGCCGCTACCGGTACACAAATCCAAAGCTCGATGCACCAACTCATCGTGTTCAATCCAAGGACGGATACCGTCGCCAAGCAATTCATAAATGAAAGAACGAGGCACAATAACGCGCTCATCGACATAAAAATCAAACTCGCCCTGCCATGCCTGATGCGTCAGATACGCGGCAGGAATATGCTCAACCGCACGGCGCTCGATAATGGACAGCACTTCTTCCTTCTCACTTTGCAACAATTTGGCATCCAAATAAGGCTCCAACGTATCCAAAGGCAGGTTCAAAGTATGCAAAATCAGATAGGCTGCCTCGTCATGGGCATTATCACTTCCATGTCCGAAAAACAGTCCGGCATCATTAAAACGGCTGACGGCGAAACGCAATAAATCGCGAACAGTGGTCAGCTCTTGAGCTGCTTGGTTGAACATAATGTTTTGTCTTGTCAATTTAAGAATGTTGAAATTATAACAGAAAGGCCGTCTGAAAACTTTTCAGACGGCCTTCGATTTAATTCAGCTTAAGATTATTTATCGCGGCTGAATACAATTTTGGTAGCTTGGATAGCAACGCAGACAGCACCACCGATGAAGATCAAGTCAGCAGCGGTACGAACCCAACGCAGGGTATCCAGGATTTCCATTTGCAGGAACTCTTCGCTACGTGCATACCACAGACCATGAGTGATAGAAGCGTAAGCTTGAATCACGCCGACCGGCAACAGGCTGATGGCAATCATACCCACCAGACCGCCGTTCAGCAGCCAGAAACCCCAAGTCATCAGTTTATCGTCAAATTGAACATTAGGTTTCAGGTAGCGTGCAACCAGCAATACGAAGCCCAGAGCCAAGAAACCATACACACCAAACAGAGCCGCGTGAGCGTGAACTGCAGTAGTGTTCAGACCTTGGATGTAGAACAGGGAAATCGGCGGGTTAATCAGGAAGCCGAATACGCCGGCACCGATCATGTTCCAGAAGGCAACTGCTACGAAGCACATCAGAGGCCAACGCAGACGTTTCGCCCAGTCGGACAGGTGTTGGTAAGACCAGTGCTCGTAAGCTTCACGACCCAGCAGAACCAAAGGCACAACTTCCAAAGCGGAGAAACATGCACCGATTGCCATAGAAGCAGAGGTAGAGCCGGAGAAGTACAAATGGTGCAATGTACCTGGGATACCGCCCAACATGAAGATGGCGGCAGCAGCCAGAGTAGAAGCAGTAGCAGTACTACGGCGGACAAAGCCCATGTTGTAGAAGATGAATGCGAAGGCAGCAGTAGCGAACACTTCGAAGAAGCCTTCTACCCACAGGTGAACCACCCACCAACGCCAGTATTCCATCACAGCGATTGGAGATTTTTCACCGTAGAACAGACCGGGAGCGTAGAACACACCCACACCGACCATAGAAGCTACGAAGATAGCCAACAGGTTTTTGTCTGTACCTTTTTCTTTAAAGGCAGAGACGGTGCAACGCAACATCAGGAACAGCCACAACAGCAAGCCGACCATCAGCAGAAGTTGCCAGAAGCGACCCAAATCCAAGTATTCGTAACCTTGGTGGCCAAACCAGAAGTTCAGCTCAGGTGGAATGATGTGAGTCAAAGCAAAGAAGTTACCTGCGTAAGAACCGCCAACTACGATGAACAGGGCAATGTACAGGAAGTTCACACCGGCACGTTGGAATTTAGGATCTTTACCGCCGTTCACAATCGGAGCCAAGAACAGACCTGCTGTCAGGAAGCCGGTTGCAATCCAGAAAATAGCGGATTGGATGTGCCAAGTACGGGTCAGCGCATACGGGAACCAGTCGGCCATTTCAAAGCCCAGTGCGGTATCGATACCGTAGAAGCCTTGACCTTCGACAGTATAGTGAGCGGTCAAACCACCCAACAGTACTTGTACAACAAACAGCGCAACAGTCAGGAATACATATTTGCCCAACGCTTTTTGAGAAGGAGTCAGTTGTACTTTAGAGATAGGATCTTCAGTAGGTACTTCAACCTCTTCATGTTTGGTCAAAAAAGAGTAACCCCACATCAGCAAGCCGATACCCATCAGCAACAATACCACGCTGGTGAAAGACCACATGTAGTTTTCAGTAGTCGGTACGTTGTTGATCAAAGGCTCGTGCGGCCAGTTGTTGGTGTAAGTGAAGTTCTCGTCAGGACGGTTGGTCGAAGCAGACCAAGAAGTCCAGAAGAAGAAGTTGAACAGTTTTTCACGCGCTTCTGGGCTTGGCAATGTGTTGTTTTTCATTGCAAAGTGTTCGCGAGTGGTTTGGAACTTAGGATCGTCGCTGTACACACCGTGGTAGTAAGGCAGGATGCTTTCGATCGCTTTCACGCGGGTTTCGCTGACAACGACAGAACCATCTTCCTTAACACGGCTTTGGTTGCGGTATTCGTCAGCCAAACGTGTTTTCAGAACAGCTTGTTCTTCAGGAGAAACTTCGTCAAATTTTTTGCCGTAAGTTTCTTGCGCAGTCAGATCCAACCATGCAACCAGCTCGCGGTGCAGCCAGTCAGCAGTCCAGTCTGGAGCTTGGTATGCACCGTGCCCCAATACAGAGCCGACTTCCATACCGCCGGTAGTTTGCCATGCAGATTGACCTGCCAAAATATCGTCTTTGGTCATCAAGACTTTGCCGGATGCAGAAACGACTTGTTCAGGGTATGGCGGAGCCTTTTTATAGACTTCGCTGCCCATATAACCAAGAATGGTAAAGCATACTGCCAGCACGGCAAACAGCAAGTACCAAAGCTTCTTGTACTGTCCCATTTTAAGTACTCCTTAATTTTGGTAAAAAGTGGTTGGGTGGTATTAATTCATCAAATATGAATGTTAAAGATTGTATCACGGTTTAACAAGTAAAGAAATATTTTGTCAATAATATTCCTTTAAAACCATTAACTTATATGATATTGATTCCCATTTTCTTATACAAACCCTCCTCTATCATATTTTGTGTTAAGTTTTCGCTAACATTTTCACACAAAAATAAACTTTTCGATGTATTTTTTTATACTTCTAAAGGAGTATTTAGGTAGTAAAAGATTCATATTCCCTGAACAATTTGATTTACATCAAAATATGACCAAACAAGCGCCTACATAATCATACAAAACTTCAAACCATCCTATCAGGATTCTTAACTTTTCTTACTATAAGGAAACTTTAAACATGAAACGCCAAACCTTAGCCGCACTTATCGCTTCTGTATTTGCATTGGCCGCATGCGGCGAGCAAGCTGCTAAACCTGCTGAAACTCCAGCTGCTACCGCTTCTGCTGAAGCTCCTGCCGCTTCCGACTCACAAGCTGCTGCCGAGACTCCTTCTTCAGAACTGCCTGTAATCGATGCTATCATGACTCACGCTCCGGAAGTTCCACCTCCAACTGATCGCGATCATCCGGCTAAAGTACGCGTTAAAATGGAAACCGTTGAAAAAACCATGACCATGGAAGACGGTGTTGAGTACCACTACTGGACATTCAACGGCGACGTTCCAGGTCAAATGATCCGTGTACGTGAAGGCGATACTGTTGAAGTTGAATTCTCTAACAATCCTTCTTCTACTGTTCCTCATAACGTTGACTTCCACGCTGCAACCGGCCCAGGCGGTGGTGCAGAAGCTACCTTTACTGCCCCAGGCCACACTTCTACCTTCAGCTTCAAAGCACTGCAAGCTGGTTTGTACATCTACCACTGTGCCGTTGCTCCTGTAGGTATGCACATCGCCAACGGTATGTACGGTTTGATCTTGGTTGAACCTAAAGAAGGTCTGCCTAAAGTGGACAAAGAGTTCTACATCGTACAAGGCGACTTCTATACTAAAGGTAAAAAAGGTGCTCAAGGCCTGCAGCCTTTCGATATGGATAAAGCGATTGCTGAACAACCTGAATACGTTGTATTCAACGGTCACGTAGGCTCTATCGCCGGCGACAACGCTCTGAAAGCTAAAACTGGTGAAACTGTTCGTATGTACGTTGGTAACGGTGGTCCTAACTTGGTATCTTCTTTCCACGTTATCGGCGAAATCTTCGACAAAGTATATGTTGAAGGTGGTAAACTGATCAACGAAAACGTACAAAGTACCCTGATTCCTGCCGGTGGCGCCGCCATGATCGAATTCAAAGTCGACGTTCCAGGCAGCTACACTGTGGTTGACCACTCTCTCTTCCGTGCGTTCAACAAAGGTGCTTTGGGTCAATTGAAAGTTGAGGGTGATGAAAACCCTGAAATCATGACCAAAAAACTGAGCGACACCGTTTACCAACCTGCCGGTGCTGCCGCTTCTGCTCCAGCAGCTGCGTCTGGTGCTTCTGAAGCCGCTAAATAATCTCTCGGTTTAATACGCCAAGCCACTGCTGCCCTACTCTTTAGAGCAGCAGTGGCTTCCATCACGATTAATCTTCCTGTTCAAATCAGACAGATTGATTTTTCAGACGGCCTTGTTATGATTAGGCTATCTGAAAAATAAATTTTCTGTTTCAATCGATAATAAGGGCGTACCATGAAACTCATACGACTCCTCCTCTTAGGCAGTGCCTTAATCTGCGGCAATACATTTGCTGCCGAAATGGTAAAAATCGAAGGAGGCAGCTACCGTCCTCTCTATCTCAAAAAAGAAACTTCCCTTATTAAAGTCAAACCCTTCCAGCTTGACAAATATCCGGTGACTAATGCTGAGTTTGCCGAATTTGTGAACACGCATCCGCAATGGCAAAAAGGCAAAATCAGTTCCAGACATGCTGAAAAAGCTTACCTGAAACATTGGGTAAAGAACGGCAGCAACAGTTTTGCTCCTAAAGCCAGCGAACTCAAACATCCGGTAACCAATGTTTCATGGTTCGCCGCGAATGCTTACTGTGTTTCCAAAGGTAAACGCCTGCCGACTATTGACGAGTGGGAATTTGCAGGCTTGGCTTCTGCCACTCAAAAAGACGGCTCTGCCGAGCCTGGCTATAACCGCACCATCTTGGATTGGTATGCAGACGGCGGTCGCAACGGTCTGCGCGACATCGGTAAAAACAAACCCAACTACTGGGGCGTATACGATATGCACGGCCTGATTTGGGAATGGACTGAAGACTTCAACAGCAGCCTGCTCTCGTCAGGCAATGCCGATACGCAAATGTTTTGCAGTGGCGCATCCGTAGGTTCCAGCGATCCATCAAATTACGCCGCCTTCCTGCGCTACGGCATCCGTACCAGCCTGCAATCCAAATATGTTTTAAATAACTTAGGCTTCCGCTGTGCAAGCAAATAAAGTTTAGTTTTATCACCAAAGCAGCTTTGGCGGTACTGGAAGGTATCGCCGCTTTTTTTGGCCGTCTGAAAAGATGTGGCACACAGAGACAAATTGTGGCATAATCCGCCCGTCTTTATAAAAAGGCGCTTAGGAGTTTGCTTAGGTCGCTTGGCTTGGCAAACTTGTCCGAACCTGAAAAGGTTCTTTTATTTTCGGAGTTATCCATCATGGCATTGACCGTAGAACAAAAAGCACAAATTGTTAAAGATTTCCAACGCAAAGAAGGCGATACCGGTTCTTCTGAAGTACAAGTCGCTCTGTTGACTTTCCGCATCAACGACCTGACTCCTCACTTCAAAGCCAACCCTAAAGACCACCACAGCCGTCGCGGCCTGTTGAAAATGGTTAGCCAACGTCGTCGCCTGCTGTCTTACCTGCGCCGTACTCAGCCTGATACTTACCGTTCACTGATTACCCGCCTGGGTCTGCGTAAATAATTTATGCTTAAATCAACACCGCCTTCGGGCGGTGTTTTTTATTGACATACCGATGCCGTCTGAAACACAGGCCCACGCTCTGTGTTATACTTCCACACGCTTAAGCAGCAAGGCTTAAACTTCCAATCACTCCTTAAAGCTCCCATCAAAGCGAGAATCTGAATTGTCTGTTCATTCCATGTTGCACTCAGGAAAATTTTGGCTGAAAACCCTGGTTTTCAGCATTGCCGTGCTTTTATGCCTCGCGGCGGTATTGAGTGCCTTAATGTTCCGCATATTCAATACAGAAAACATTGACGCATTCATACAGAAAAACTTTTCCGCTCATGGCTGCCAAGTCAAATACAACGCCAATATCAGCAGGAAATGGCTGCCGCGCCCTACGCTTATTTTAAAAGACCTCAGCCTTTCATCTTCCGAGCCAGATACGCCGACGCTGAACATTGCCGAATCCAAAATGGGCTTTGGCTGGAGCAGCCTATGGTCAGACGCTCCCATTCTTGAAAAATGGATTCTTTCCAATCCGTCGCTGACGCTGGGCCCAAAAAACCACCTGCCTGCCTGCCTGCAGCAAAACCATGCATCAAAAGAAAGCTTCCAGCTCAACCGCGTCATCATCAATAGCGGCAGCATCCGCTATCACAATAAAGAGCAAGATATTGCCTTAAACGATCTGCAATTTTCCCTGCGCAGAGCCGATTCAGACAGACGTCCATTCGATATCAGCGGCACACTGCAAAACATCGGCAACCCCATCAGTTGGCAGGGTGCCGGCCATCTTGTACAAGATGATACCGGCTGGAGCGTTCCCGCCCTCAAATTAAACCTGCAAACCGTATTACTCAAAAACAAGCTGGATGCCCAAATCGCAGGCAGCCTTAATTGGCAAAACCAAACCGCCCTTTTCCGCGACTTCAATCTGCAAGCCGAAAGCGACTATCAAAACTTGCATATCAACGCACGTTCTCCCCTCTTGCAATTCAAAAATGGCTATTTGCACCTCAACACACTCAACGGCGCATTGACCGCCGGCAGTGAAAACAACCAATGGGACGGTTCATTCAAACTGGACAAAGCCAACCTCTATCCAACCGTTTTGACCGCCGCCAATTTTGAACTCAAAGGCAGCCATAAAAACGACCGTCTCCAAACCAACTTTACCTTTTCCAGCCCATTGGTTTGGCAAAAAGGCAAAGGCATCGATGCACCCAAACTGCACCTCAGCACCCTGCAAGACACCATCAACCGCCTTCCTCGTCCCCGATTCATCAGCACCCTTGAAGGACAGGCCAATTTCAGCCTCAATACATGGGAAGGCCGTCTGAAAGGCGCATTTGACAGACAAGCCCTCGCCTTGGCCTTTAAATACCAACGCGATGCCCAACCTCGTCCGCACCTTGACGCCGGTATCGCCTTACAAAAACTCAATCTGACTCCTTACTTGGAAGATCTGAAAACCCAGCCATCACTAAACCTTCCTTCCCTGCTGGCCAAATCCTGGTTGCCCGACATTGAGGCCAACCTCCAAATCGGCAGCATTCAAACTGCCGGCCTGCAATTAGAAAACATCGAATTCCTGCTTACCGCCGATAAAGAACATATCGCCCTGCACCGTTTCAAAGCCGGGCTTTATGGCGGCAAAACCGAGGGCGGCCTGAGTATTGCAGCGACGCAACCTGCCTCCTACCACCTTCAGCAAAACGCAAAAGGCATACAGATTCAACCGCTGCTGCAAGACCTGTTCGGTTTCCACAGCTTCAGCGGCAGCGGCGACGCCGTTATCGACATTAAAACCACCGGCAACAACCGCGCCCAAATGATACAAGCCCTAAACGGCAGCCTGCTCCTCGATATTACCAACGGTGCATGGCACGGCATTGATATGGACAGCATTCTGAAAAACGGCATCTCTTCGGAAAAAATCGACAACAGCAACCTCAAAACCCCTTTCCATCATTTCACCCTCAATAGCGAAATCGAGAAAGGCATCAGCCATCACATCAACACCGAACTGTTTTCCGACAGTCTGCACGTTGTCAGCAGCGGCTATACCGATTTGAATACCCAAAAGCTATCGGAAAACCTGCTTATCAGCAACGTTCTGCAACCTAAAAACAAACCGATTCCCCTAAAAATCGGCGGAACCGTACAAAACCCTTCCATTACCCTTGATTACAGCCGCTTGACCAATGGTATGAACACGCCTGCAGAAAAACAAAAAGCCCTGCAAGAAACCATACAAGAACAATGGAAGTGGCTCAAACCGCGCTAGGTTTTCAAATCAAAGGCCGTCTGAAACCCCAAAAGTTTCAGACGGCCTTTTAACAGATGCCTTGTCAGAATAAGATGTTTACTGAGGAATGACCATATACACAATCAGTGCAACAATGATGGCAAATCATATCGCCAACATTATCAAGCTTTTTTTGGAGAGTTTTCTTTTTCTCCAATCGAGCCTCAATATTTCTACCATACCCTCAAACATAGACCCAATCATTTCCATCAATATTTGAAGTAGAAATTCCAATAAATCTGACATCTACAAACCCAAACGCTCCCAAATCTCATCGATTTTAGCTGTAACGGCAGGGTCTTTTTTGATCACACGACCCCATTCGCGGTCGGTTTCACCCGGCCATTTGTTGGTCGCATCCAAACCCATTTTGCCGCCGAGTCCGCTGACCGGGCTGGCGAAGTCGAGATAGTCGATGGGCGTGTTTTCCACCAAAACGGTGTCGCGCACGGGGTCCATGCGCGTGGTTACCGCCCAGATGACTTCTTTCCAGTCGCGCACGTTCACATCGTCATCGACCACGATGATGAATTTGGTGTACATAAATTGGCGCAGGAACGACCAGCAACCCATCATCACGCGCTTGGCGTGGCCGGCGTACTGTTTTTTCATGCTGACCACCGCCATGCGGTAGGAGCAGCCTTCGGGCGGCAGGTAGAAATCGGTGATTTCGGGGAACTGCTTTTGCAAAAGCGGTACGAACACTTCGTTCAACGCCACACCCAAAACGGCGGGTTCATCGGGCGGTTTGCCTGTGTAGGTGGAATGGTAAATCGGGTTTTCGTGCATGGTGATGCGCTCGACCGTGAATACGGGGAAATGGTCCTGCTCGTTGTAATAGCCCGTGTGGTCGCCGTATGGGCCTTCCAACGCGGTTTCGTTCGGATGAATCACGCCTTCCAGCACGATTTCAGCGCGTGCAGGCACTTGCAAATCGTTGCCGATACATTTCACCAGTTCCGTCCGCGAACCGCGCAGCAATCCGGCAAACTGGTATTCGCTCAAAGTATCGGGAACAGGCGTTACCGCGCCCAAAATGGTGGCGGGGTCACAGCCGAGTACAACGGCGACGGGATACGGCGTATCGGGATTGAGTTTGCGGAATTCCTGATAATCCAGCGCGCCGCCGCGATGCGACAGCCAACGCATAATCAGCTTGTTTTTGCCGATTAACTGCTGGCGGTAAATGCCGAGATTTTGGCGTTTTTTGTGCGGTCCGCGCGTTACGGTCAAGCCCCACGTTACCAGCGGCGCAACGTCTTCCGGCCAGCAATGCTGAATCGGAAGTTTATACAAATCAACGTCTTCACCTTCCCACACGATTTCCTGACACGGCGCGTTTTTCACCACGTTCGGCGCCATGCTCCAAATATCTTTCAGCAACGGCAATTTGGAAAACGCATCTTTAATGCCTTTGGGCGGTTCGGGTTCTTTCAGATACGCCAGCGTCTGCCCGATTTCACGCAACTTGGACACGCTGTCCGCGCCCATGCCCAACGCCACGCGTTCAGGCGTACCAAACAGATTTGCCAACACGGGATAATCATAACGTGTACCGTCAGGCTTAATCGGGTTTTCAAACAACAACGCCGGCCCTTCGGCACGCAGCACGCGGTCGGCGATTTCGGTCATTTCCAAATGCGGCGACACCGGATGCTGAATGCGCTTGAGTTTGCCATCAGCTTCCAATCCGGCGATAAATTCTCGCAAATCTCTGTATTTCATGATTTCATTTTCCTGAACAGGCCGTCTGAAAACAGACTGCCATTTCGGGTTTGAAAGATAAACCAGCGGCTATTGTACCTGCCAAATCTGTTCAAATCTCAACTTTCCACGTCCGAATTTCGAGATTTTTTGCAAACTACCGTCAAATTTAAACAATATCTGCTTGTGATTGCTTTCAGACGGCCTTATCTTTGGTAAAATTCCAACTTAATCCAGTTATCAATCAATATCTATCGTGGGACAGCGGCCATGTTTGCTTTTTTGGAATCTTTTTTCGTTGAATACGGCTATGCGGCCGTGTTTTTCGTTTTGGTTATTTGCGGCTTTGGCGTGCCGATTCCTGAAGATTTGACACTGGTTACAGGCGGCGTGATTTCCGGATTGGGTTATACCAATTCGCATTGGATGGTTGTCGTCGGTATGCTCGGCGTATTGGCGGGTGACGGATTTATGTTTGTTGCCGGACGCGTGTGGGGGCAGAAAATCCTCAAGTTCAAACCCATTGCGCGCGTGATGACACCCAAACGCTATGCCCAAGTACAGGAAAAATTCGACAAATACGGCAACTGGGTTTTATTCGTCGCCCGCTTCCTGCCCGGCCTGCGTACCGCTGTTTTCGTGACCGCCGGCATCAGCCGCAAGGTTTCCTACCTGCGCTTTATCCTGATGGACGGCTTGGCCGCGCTGATTTCCGTTCCTGTTTGGATTTATCTGGGCGAATACGGCGCACGCAATACCGACTGGCTGATGGAAAAAATGCACAGCCTGCAATCCGGTATCTTTGCGGTACTGGGCATCGGTGCAGTCATTGTCGGCTGGATTTGGTGGAAAAAACACCGCCGCCATACCTTCTTCCGTGAAAAATTACACGAAAAACGTGCTGCAAAAGCTAAAAAACAAGCCAATCAATAAACCATTCCAGGCCGTCTGAAACACTTCTCCGCTTTCAGACGGCCTCAATCATTCATCAGAAACACCATGAAACAAAAAATCTTCGTCCTCTACACCGGTGGCACCATCGGCATGACCCAAAGCAGCGCCGGCCTGCGTCCCGACACCGCCCTCGTCGATAAAGCCCTTGCCCCCTTTTCAGACGGCCTTGATTTCGAATGGCACGTTTGCCAGCCGCTCATCGATTCTTCCGCAGTAACGCTGCAAAACCAACGCGACTGGTTGGAACTTATTATCGCCAAGCTGCCTGACTATGACGGCATTTTGGTGCTGCACGGCACGGATACCATGGCGTACACCGCCAACCTCTTCACCCTTTCGCTGCAAGGTTTGGACAAACCCGTTATCCTGACCGGCTCGCAATGGCCTTACGATGCCGCCAACAGCGATGCGCCGCGCAACCTTGCCACCGCCGTTTCCGCTTTCTCGCTCAAACTCAAACAAGTGGCGATTGCCTTTGACGGCAAGCTCTTCCCAGCCGTCGGCAGCAGCAAGGTCAGCACCGAAACCGCCGCAGGTTTTGACAACCTGCATTTTGGCGCGCTTGCCGAATGGGAGAAAAACAAAGGTTGGCACAATATCCGTACCGCCCCGACCCAACATTCAGACAGCCTCAAACCGCGTCTTCCATCCCCCGAAGCAAAAGTTTCCGTCCGCACGCTGATTCCCGGTTATGCCGCGCAAGAACTTTCAGACGGCCTGCCCCATCTTTCCACCCAAGCCCTGATTCTGCAAAGCTACGGCCACGGCAATGCGCCGAGCGACGATGCGTTTGTCCGAGCCGTCCAAGCCTTTACGCAACAAGGCAAATTGCTACTCAACATCAGCCAAGTGCCGCAAGGTTGCGCCGCCGCCGTCTATGCCCAAGGCGATGCTTTGCGTCAGGCAGGTATCATCAACGGCGGCAAATGCAACCTTGAAACCGCCACTGCGCTGATGACCCTTGCCGTATCCCATGACTGGAATGCGGATAAGGTGCAACAAGAATTGCGACAATTAAATCTGCTGTAAACCGCCATTTAACATGACTTTTACCGACACCCACTGTCATCTTGCCGACCCTAAACTTGCCAACACGCTGCCTACCGTGCTTGCCGAAGCGCAAGCCGTCGGCGTAGCGCGTTTTATCGTACCGGCAACATCTCCCAAAGATTGGCAGGAAGTTGCGCAGTTGGAAAGGCCGTCTGAAAACATCCATATCGCTTTGGGCATCCACCCATGGTTTTCAGACGGCATTGATGAAACAGCGTTTCAACAATTAGAAACCGAACTGATCCAGCATCCGCAAGCATGGGTTGGCGAAATCGGCTTGGATTTTTATGGCAAAGAGCAAACCCAAGCACAACGCGACACGCAGACCGACGTCTTTATCCGCCAACTCATCCTCGCCCAAAACCTCAACCGCCGCGTCATCATCCATAATCTGAAAGCTACCGCCGCCATTGCCGCCGCCGTTAAAACCGCCGGTTTCACACAAGGCGGTATCGTTCACGCCTTCTCCGGCAGCGTAGAAGAAGCATGGATTTTGGTGAAACTCGGCTTCAAAATCGGCATAGGCTCGCTGCTGCTCAATTCCAATGCAAAAAAAGTCCGCGTTGCCTTACAAGCTTTAACCGACACGGATTTCGTTCTCGAAACCGACAGCCCTTTTATGCTCGGCCATGAAACCAATACACCAGCCAACGTCCGCCGTATCGCCGAAATTGCCGCCGAATTGCGCGGCATACCGCTGGCACAACTGTCTGAAATAACCGAGCAAAACGTGGATTCCCTGCTCCATACTTCCCCTTAATATGCCGACCTCAAGGCATCAAAAAGCCTTGCCCTGCCATTTCGTTTCCAAACCAACACACTCTGCCTCCCCACCCCATATTCATGAATAAAAAGCGATACAAGGCCGTCTGAAAAAATGTTTTTAGCACAAAATATCGCTAATTCCCCTATTTCAGCTTTTTCAAACCGTATTTCTCCTTTGATTGATAAAAAGTATTACGCATATTATTGGGCAAACTTTTTATTTACGTTAAAATGTGCTTTTTTTGATAATAAGGCCGTCTGAAACAGGCGGAAAATACTTATGGCAGAACAACATACACACTCCTCTACCTGGCAGAGCAAAATTAATGCCCTCGGCCCTGGCATCATGATGGCTTCGGCAGCGGTCGGTGGCTCACACCTGATTGCCTCCACGCAGGCAGGTGCGCTTTACGGCTGGCAGCTTGCGCTGATCATTATTCTGACCAATCTCTTTAAATACCCGTTTTTCCGCTTCAGCGCACATTACACACTGGACACGGGCAAAAGCCTGATTGAAGGCTATGCCGAAAAAAGCCGCGTTTATTTGTGGGTATTTTTGATTTTGTGTATTGCATCGGCAACGATTAACGCGGGTGCGGTTGCCATCGTTACCGCCGCCATCGTCAAAATGGCAATCCCATCACTGACTCTCGATACCGGTATAGTGTCCGCCATGATCATGGCTTCCTGCCTGCTGATTCTGGCAAGCGGCCGCTATAAAGCATTGGACAACGTTTCCAAAATCATCATCGTCAGCCTGACCATTGCCACCGTCGCCGCAGCAGCCGTGGCCATGTCCCGCGGCATGCAGATGAAACCCGACTTTATCGAGCCTACCCCGTGGACACTGGCAGGCTTGGGCTTCCTCATCGCGCTGATGGGCTGGATGCCTGCACCAATTGAAATTTCCGCCATCAACTCTTTGTGGGTAACCGAAAAACAACGCATCAACCCTTCCAGCTACCGCGACGGTATTTTCGACTTCAACGTCGGCTACATCACCAGCGCAGTGTTGGCGGTCGTCTTCTTGGCCTTGGGTGCATATGTCCAATATGGCAACGGCGAAGCCGTACAAATGGCCGGTGGCAAATATGTCGGCCAGCTGATTAATATGTACGCCGTGACCATCGGCGAATGGTCGCGTCCGCTGGTGGCATTTATCGCCTTCGCCTGCATGTACGGCACCACCATTACCGTAGTGGACGGCTACGCACGCGCGATTGCCGAACCGGTACGCCTGCTGCGCGGTAAAGACAAAACCGGCAACGTCGAACTGTTTGCTTGGAACGTCTGGGTTGCAGGCTCAGGCTTGGCCGTGATTTTCTGGTTCAACAGCGCAATGGCAGAGCTGCTCAAATTCGCCATGATTACCGCCTTCGTTTCAGCCCCTGTGTTCGCTTGGCTGAACTACCGCCTCGTCAAAGGCGACAAACGCCACAAACTGACCATGGGCATGAACTTCCTTGCCATCCTCGGCTTGATTTACCTGACCGGATTTACCGTTTTGTTCCTGCTGAACCAAACAGGCATCTTGGCTGCGCCTAAATAAGCCCATACTAAAAAAGGCCGTCTGAAACTCAAAAACAGGTTTCAGACGGCCTTTCCAATCAATCATATCTTTTTGAATTTTCATTCAAACCCATTATAATGACTCCTTATTTCGCCGTTGCAGACCACTCGACGGCATCCGTATTTTGGAAAATTTATGAAGCCGTCTATTTTAGAAAAACTACAACAACTCAGCGACCGACTGGAAGAAGTCACCCACCTGCTCGGTCAGCCTGAAGCCACGTCCGACATGGACAACTACCGCAAACTCACACGTGAACACGCCGAACTGACCCCCGTTGTCGAAGTCTTCCAAAACTACCAGCTGGCGCAAAGCGACTTGGCAGATGCCGAAGAAATGCTGTCCGACCCTGAAATGAAAGACTTTGCCGCCGAAGAAATCGAAGCGGCAAAAGCCAAAATCGACGAACTCGATACCGAATTGCAAAAACTGCTGCTGCCAAAAGATGCCGACGACGACAAAAATATCTTTATCGAGGTACGCGCCGGAACGGGCGGCGACGAAGCCGCGCTGTTTGCAGGCGATTTGCTGCGTATGTACAGCCGCTACGCCGAGCGCAACCGCTGGCAGGTCGAAATCGTTTCCGCCAATGAAAGCGAATTGGGCGGCTATAAAGAAGTCATCGCCCGCATTATCGGCTTGGGCGCATACAGCCGTCTGAAATTTGAATCCGGCGGCCACCGCGTGCAACGCGTCCCTGCTACCGAAAGCCAAGGCCGTATCCACACCTCCGCCTGTACCGTTGCCGTCATGCCCGAAGCGGACGAACTCGAAGACATCGAATTGAACCCCGCCGACCTGCGCATCGACACCTTCCGTGCATCCGGCGCGGGCGGTCAGCACATCAACAAAACCGACTCCGCCGTCCGTATTACCCACTTGCCGACAGGCATGGTGGTCGAATGCCAAGACGGCCGCAGCCAACACGCCAACAAAGCGCAAGCGATGAAAGTCCTCGCTGCCCGCCTGAACGACGCGCAAAAACGCGAAGCACAAGCCAAAGAAGCCGCCGAACGCAAATCCCTGATCGGCAGCGGCGACCGCAGCGAACGCATCCGCACCTACAACTACCCACAAGGCCGCGTTACCGACCACCGCATCAACCTTACCCTGCACAAACTGGATTTTGTGATGGACGGCGATTTAGAAGAAATCACCAATGCCCTGATTGCCGAGCATCAAGCCGAGCTTTTGGCAGCAATGGGGGATTGATGGATTTGGTCCATTGCGTTTATACTTTTCAGACGGCCTGATGACATATGTTAATATGGTCGTATATATGTTATCCCGAAGTGATAAATGCAGCACCAGCTGCTCCACAGCAACACCCTTCTACAATCACCGAATGAGAGGACACAAAATGGCAAAAATCCTGATCGCACCGGTATCTGCCGGTCTGAGCGCCGATGCAGCGGCAAAAGCATTTGCAGCAGCATTAAATGCGCAAGTTTTCCAAGCCGTTGACCCTGCTGCCGAAACCCTGTTGGCTCAAGGCAAAAGCGACGATTGGTTTGACGCACTTGTCGGTAAAGTTGCAGCATTGAATGCAGACAATCTCGTTATCGAAGGCATCACTCCTGATGCGGACAAATTGTTCTTGGCAGGCAAAAACGTTGAATTGGCGCTGTCTTTGGATGCAGGCGTTGTATTGGCGCTGAAATCCGACAACACTGATGCCGCTGCCGTCACTCAACAATTGAATCTTGCCAAACAGCTCTATACCAACTCTCCAGGCTTATTGGAAGGCTTTATCATTGACGGCGCAGCCGCTGCTTTGGGCGCACAAGTTGCCGAACAAACCGGCCTGACTTTCTTCGGCTCCAGCGACAAACTGCAAGACGTATCCGCTTTGGCCAAACGCGAAGCCAAACGCCTGTCTCCAGCCCAATTCCGTTACAACCTGATCGATTTTGCCCGCAAAGCCGATATGCGCATCGTTCTGCCTGAAGGCGCAGAACCGCGCACCGTCGCCGCTGCCGCCATCTGCCACGAAAAAGGCATCGCCCGTTGTGTACTGTTGGCTACCCGCGAAGAAGTTGAGGCCGTAGCTAAAGAACGCGGCATCAACCTGCCTGATTCTTTGGAAATCATCGATCCTGCTTCCTTGGTTGAGCAATACGTTGGGCCGATGTGCGAATTGCGCAAATCCAAAGGCCTGACTCCTGAAGACGCACGCAAACAGCTGCAAGACACCGTCGTACTCGGCACCATGATGATGGCTCAAAACGACGTAGACGGTTTGGTTTCCGGTGCAGTCCACACTACTGCCAACACTATCCGCCCTGCCCTGCAACTGATTAAAACCGCTCCGGGCGCAAGCCTTGTATCCAGCGTATTCTTCATGTTGCTGCCTAACCAAGTATTAGCATTTGCCGACTGCGCGGTTAACCCAAACCCAACTCCGGAACAACTGGCCGACATCGCCATCCAATCTGCCGACAGCGCCAAAGCCTTCGGTATCGATCCAAAAGTAGCCATGATTTCCTACTCTACCATCAACTCAGGCAGCGGCCCTGATGTCGATGCGGTGATCGAAGCAACCAAACTGGCGAACGAAAAACGCCCTGATTTGGCCATCGAAGGTCCGTTGCAATACGATGCGGCTACCGTTCCATCTATCGGCCAATCCAAAGCTCCGGGCAGCGCTGTTGCCGGTCAAGCAACCGTTTTGGTTTTCCCAGACCTCAATACCGGCAACTGTACTTACAAAGCCGTACAACGCAGCGCCAACGTCCTGAGCGTAGGCCCGTTGTTGCAAGGTTTGCGCAAACCGGTTAACGACTTGTCCCGCGGCGCATTGATTGAAGACATCGTCTTCACCATCGCCCTGACTGCCGTTCAAGCCAAACAAATGCAAGGCTGATTGACAAGCTGATGCTTTACAATCAAAGGCCGTCTGAAACCGATGTTTCAGACGGCCTTTCGTATCTTTGCACCAACTATATTATAATTCGCCATTATTTTCCGAAAGACTGCCCCAATGACTGCCTACCAGCAACAACTAGCCGACAAAAAGCAATATCTTCAGCAACTTTTCCAAGGACTGGATTTCCCTGAAATCGAAGTCTTTGAATCTCCGGAGCAGCATTACAGGATGCGTGCCGAGTTCCGTATCTGGCATGAGGGCGGCGAAATGTTTTACGCCATGTTTGAGCGCGGACAAAAGGCAAGCGGGGCAAGCCTGATCCGTTGCGACCAATTTCCTGCCGCATCCGAACCCATCAATGCCTTGATGCCGAAACTGATTGAAGCCGCGTCCAATCATCCCGAGCTGAAAAACCGCTGGTACGCCGTCGAATTTTTGTCCACTTTAAGCGGCGAAATGCTGGTTACCATGATTTACCACAAGAAGCTGAACGAAGCATGGCAACAAGCCGCGCAAGAGCTGGCGCACAATTTGGGCATCCACATTATCGGCCGCAGCCGCGGACAAAAAATCGTATTAAGCCAAGATTTTGTGACCGAAGCATTAGAAGTCAACGGCAAAACCTTCCGCTATCGTCAAATCGAGGGCAGCTTTACACAACCCAATGCCCAAGTATGCCAAAAAATGCTGACGTGGGCGTGTGATGCTGCGCAAAACTTAGGTAAAGACCTGCTTGAGTTGTACTGCGGCAACGGCAATTTCACCCTGCCGCTTTCGCAACATTTCAATCAAGTGTTGGCGACCGAAGTTTCCAAAACTTCCGTCAATGCCGCCCAATGGAATATTGAAGCCAACCAAATTACCAATCTCAAAATCGCCCGCCTGTCTGCTGAAGAATTTACTGAGGCCTACACGCAAAACCGTGAATTCCGCCGCCTGCAAGAACAAGGCATCGACTTGAAAAACTATGATTTTTCAACTATTTTCGTTGATCCTCCACGTGCCGGTGTTGATGATGAGACGCTCAAATTGGTTGCCCGATTCGACAACGTCCTCTATATTTCCTGCAACCCTGAGACCCTACGCACCAACCTCGATACGCTCTGTCAAACCCATACCATCGAACGCGCCGCCCTGTTCGACCAATTCCCATTTACCCACCATATCGAAAGCGGTGTTTGGTTGAAGAAAAAATAAAATCATACAAAAAGGCCGTCTGAATGTTCAGACGGCCTTTAATTAACGGCATATTAAGCGATTTTCAAATCAATCCGCTTCCAAAACCACTTTCATGGCTTGGTTTTCAGCAGCATGCTTGAATACATCGTAAGCTTTTTCCAATTCTCTGAATTTGAAATGGTGGGTCATCATTTTGGTGTAATCCACTGAGCTGCTGGAAATGGCTTTCATCAGCATTTCGGTGGTATTGGCGTTAACCAGGCCGGTAGTGATGGCAAGATTTTTAATCCACAGTTTTTCCAGTTTGAAATCAACGGATTGACCATGTACACCAACCACAGCAATATGGCCGCCGGGTTTCACAATGTCTTGGCACATATTCCAAGTTGCAGGGATACCGACCGCTTCGATGGCGCAATCTACGCCGTCTTCGCCAACAATGTCGGCAACTTGCTTGCTCACATCGCCGGAAGCAGGATTGATAGTATGGGTCGCGCCCAATTCTTTCGCCAGTTTCAAGCGGTTTTCGTCCATATCGCAAACGATAATGGCGGCAGGACTATACAGTTGCGCAGTCAGCAACGCAGACATACCGACAGGGCCGGCACCTGCAATGAATACGGTATCGCCAGGTTTCACATCACCATATTGCACGCCGATTTCGTGGGCGGTCGGCAAGGCATCACTCAACAGCAGGGCAACTTCTTCGTTGACGTTGTCAGGCAGCGGAACCAAGCTGTTATCTGCATAAGGCGTACGGACGTATTCGGCCTGAGTACCGTCAATCATATAGCCCAAGATCCAACCGCCGTTGCGGCAGTGTGAATAAAGTTGGATTTTACAGTTGTCGCAAGTACAGCATTTGCTGACGCATGAAATAATGACTTTATCACCGACTTTGATGTTTTTTACAGCATCGCCGACTTCTTCTACAATACCGATGCCCTCATGACCGAGAATACGACCGTCGGCAACTTCAGGGTTTTTACCCTTCCAAATACCCAAGTCAGTACCGCAAATCGTGGTTTTAACGATTTTGACGACTGCATCGGTCGGATCGATAATTTGAGGGCGGGGTTTTTCTTCGAAACGAATGTCGTTTGCGCCATGATAAACCATTGCTTTCATGTGAATCTCCTTGAGCGGTTAATAAATTTTAACAATACAGCGTAAATCCACGTTAACTATATTTATATACCCCTCTACCAGATAAGTCAATCCTGATTATTATTTTGTATGCTATATTGTAACATACTGTTTTAAAAATAAATAATTAAAAAGTAAATATTAATGAACACACCCACATCCTTCGCACGACGACTCATCGATTGGCAGCGCCAACACGGCCGTCACAACCTGCCTTGGCAGGTCAAAGACCCTTATTCCGTCTGGCTTTCAGAAATCATGCTCCAACAAACGCAGGTTGCTACCGTATTGGACTACTATCCGCGTTTCTTAGCCAAATTCCCGACCGTGCAATCGCTTGCCGCTGCGCCGCAAGACGAGGTTTTATCCTTGTGGGCAGGCTTGGGCTATTACAGCCGAGCACGCAACCTGCACAAAGCAGCGCAACAAGTCGTCGAACAATTCGGCGGTATCTTTCCATCCGAGCGCAAAGACTTAGAAACGCTCTGCGGCGTAGGCAGAAGCACCGCCGCCGCCATTTCTGCCTTTGCTTTCAACCGACGCGAAACCATCTTGGACGGCAACGTCAAACGCATCCTCTGCCGTGTATTTGCCCAAGATGGCAATCCGCAAGACAAAAAATTTGAAAACTCGCTTTGGACGCTTGCCGAAAGCCTGCTGCCGTCTGAAAACACCGATATGCCTGCCTATACACAAGGGCTGATGGATTTGGGTGCAACCGTCTGCAAACGGACAAAACCTTTGTGTCATCAATGCCCTATGGCAGACATCTGCGAAGCAAAAAAACAAAACCGCATTGACGAGCTGCCCCGCAAAAAAACTGCTCCCGAAGTGCAAACCCTACCGCTTTATTGGCTGATTATTCATAACGCTGACGGCGCATTATTGCTTGAAAAACGCCCTGCCAAAGGCATTTGGGGCGGTCTGTATTGCGTACCCTGTTTTGAAAAATTAGACGATTTGTATACTTACGCCGAACACTTCGGCATTGTTTTAGACGGCCTTGAAGAACAAACCACGTTTACCCACCGCCTGACCCACCGTTTATTGATGATTACCCCTTTTCAGACGCAACAAAGGCCGTCTGAACATCTTTCAGACGGCCTTTGGGTATCATTGGAACATTTGGCGGATTATGGTTTGCCTAAACCTTTAATCAAATATTTGGCTAAAGGCTAAACCGCCCTATTCCACAATCTCTTTAAATACAACTTCTTTCCCGCCGCGAATCAGTACGGCAAACCCATCGCCAATTTGCCAACGCGAGCTCGGATTGGCGTACTCGACGCCCTGACTCCGCAAGCGGACTTGCACCAGTTTTTCAACCGTATTGCCTTCACGCAACTCAACCATCATCGGGCTGTGGCTGTTGATATAAATTGCAGTAATCGTCCGACCTTGTGCGGATTGATAACGGACAGAATACGTCTGCGCTTGTGCAATGACAGGTAACGGCGCGTCTGGACGCACGGCCTTATACGAGCCGCACGAAACGCACAAACTCACGCATAAAGCGCAGATAATTTTGTTCAACATAGGCATAGATTAGTAATGGTGATGCGGAATCTCGCCATCAAGACGGTAATAAGTGCCGCAATACGGGCATTCAATCTCACTGTTGGACTGAATCGGCAAGAACACACGCGGATGGCCGTTCCACGTTTCATGATTAGGGCCGGAGCAATGCAGCGGCAAATCCTGCGGCTTGATGACTACAACGTTTTTTTCAGACTGTGTACTCATGGTTTGGTTCCTCACTATGTTTTCTTATCTTCCGATATTGTAAAGCAAAACGGCCGCCAGGTTCAGACTGAAAACATTATATAATCACTTTTTTCAGACGGCCTTTGATGATTATGACTACCCCGCTCCGCCTTCAAGATTTCGATACTTCCGATTCCGCTTCATTTCTTTATACACTCAGCGCAGCCTATTTGGACCACATCGAACAGGCAGGCGATGAAGACATGTCCAGCCTCAACGACGAACAGCATACATTGACAGCCCTTTGCTACCTCGACAGCCAGGTTCAAGAAGGCGGCTTTGTACAGCTTATCGCTTCAGGATACGGAGAATACATCTTCGGCAATCCGGTTGCCGACAGCCTGCGCCGCTGGCGCATCAAGCCGATACCGAAAATCTTAGACAAAGCCAAAGCCCTGTACGAAAAACACGGCGAAGCCATTGAAAAAATGGCAGACGAGCAAAGGGATTTCGATGAAATCCGCAAAGCTTTTCCCGATTTTGAAGAGCTTGACGGCGATTATTATGACGTTGCCGACGAAGACTTGGAAACTGCGGCAGCGTACGTTCAGACAAATTGGGATAAATTTGCCAAACTGTCAGACTGAAACCATAAAACTTTGCCGGTTTGAATCATCTGTTCAAACCGGCAAAATCATCAATACGTCAAATTAACGTTTGTTTTTCTGATAAATCGGCATCACTTCAGGCAACATTTTGCGGATTGCATTGATACGCGCCTGATTGGTCGGGTGAGTCGACAAAATAGATAATGAGCTGCCGCCCTGTACTTTGTTCATTTTTTCCCACACGCTTACCGCAGCCTCAGGATTGTAGCCTGCTTCAGCCATCAAACGCACACCGCCGGCATCCGCTTCGCTTTCCTGATGGCGTGAGAACGGTTTGGTCGCCAACAAATCTGCACCCAAGCCGACCAAATCACCATCTACACCGGTTGAGCTGGCCAAAATCGAACCACCCAAGCCGGTCAAAACTTGTCCGCCCAAAGCTTTTTTACTGTGTTCCAACAAAGCATGGGTCATTTCATGGCCGACAACGGCGGCAATTTCATCATCCGTCAGCTTCAATTTCTCCACTATGCCGGTGTACACGGCCATTTTACCGCCCGGCATTGCCCATGCGTTCATTTCATCACTGCGGATAACGTTCATCTGCCAGTTGAAAGGCACGCCGGTTTTGTTGGCGCGCTCAGCATGAGGACGCAGACGTGCAAACACGCGTTGAACGCGTTGAGCAGTTGGAGATGAAACATCCAAAGCTTTTTGACCACGCGCTTTTTGAATGACTTGTGTGTAACTTTTAGCCGCATCTTCATTTAAAGTCGCGGTATCGTAGCCAACCATATCTGCTACAGAAGTACAGCCGGTCAACGCCAAAATCACTCCCATGCCGGCCCAATATTTTTTATTCCATTTTTTCAACATGTTTTCTCTCTGTGTTTTAAAATTAATGTAACGACATTGTACCCAAATTTAATACACTTTACACAAAAGGCCGTCTGAACGGTTTCAGACGGCCTTTAAGCGCAATATTTAAGAGCGGCGCTGCAACATCCAAGACTCAATCTTACGCGCATCGTTCACGCGGGTTGTGGAAGACGGAGAGTTGAGCAATACGATGGTAATCGGCTGATTCTGTACATTGGCCTTAACCACCATAGAACGTCCTGCCTCGCGGATATAGCCGGTTTTCTGCAATTCAATATTCCAGCTACCTTCACGCACCAAGGCATTGGAGTTTTTGTAGTTTTGACGACCATTTGCCGTCCAAACCGAGCCATAATTTGAAGTAGAATTTTTGCGGATCAGCGGATATTTGCTGGCTGCCGCAACCATGCGGTTCAAATCGCGTGCAGTTGAAACGTTTTGGAAATTCAAACCGGTAGGCTCATAGAAACGGCTGCTGGTCATGCCCAGGCTTTGTGCTTTGGCATTCATTGCCGCAACAAACGCGCTCATACCACCCGGATAGGTACGGCCCAACGCATGGGTAGCACGGTTTTCACTGCTCATCAGGCTCAGGTGCAACAGTTCGCCGCGTGTCAGTGTCGTGCCGATGCTCAAACGGCTGCCTGTACCTTTCAAACGGTCGATTTCAGCCTCGGTAATCGTGATAGGCTCGTTCATATCCAGATGCGCATCCAACACCACCATCGCGCTCATCAATTTGGAAATAGAGGCAATCGGCATAACACGATCAGGATTTTTCTGATACAGCACTTCACCGGTTTTATTATTGAAAATCAAAGCAGATTGCGAAGAAAGCAGAGGACCTGCCAAAGCGGCTTGAGCTTCGACTTGGTCGGCATGACTCAACGCAAAAGCTTCCATCGGGTCATTTTGCACTGGGAAATTTTGCTCCAAAAATTGTCCCAATACATCCATATCATCGGCAACGGCAGGCGCAGAAGCAAAGGCCAATGCCACACCTGTCCATACCATTCCTAAAGTTTTATAGAATTTCATATCTGCCAATTCAAAAAAATACATTTAATTCAACATTCTGTTAAATTTTTCGCTAATTGTAAAGCGAGTTGAGAAAACTTTGCGTTTGTTTGCGAGATATTCAAATCCAACGCCCACATCTGTTTCTTAGACGATACGGCGCAATGCCTGCTCTGATTTGAAAAAACACAAGATAGTCATTATACTTAGGCTCCTTTGTCAGAGGCATTCCCTCAATCCGGCAATACGCCCGAAAGATCTGTTCCCCCTTTACAACACAGCCTCCATACAACCATACGAAGAAATTATTATGTCTGAAGAAAAACGCACCTGTTCATTCTGCGGGAAGTCCGAAAACGACGTTAAAAATCTGATCGAAGGCGAACACGCCTTCATCTGCAACGAATGTGTAGAAACTTGCGGCATGATGCTGCAAGACAACGAATCAGGCGAGATTGAAAACGAGCTTGCCAAAGTGGAAGCAGAAAACACCGAGAAAAAACTGCCTACCCCGGCCGAAATCGTTGCCAACCTCAACGACCACGTTATCGGTCAGGAACACGCAAAAAAAGCGTTGGCAGTATCGGTTTACAACCACTACAAACGCCTGCGCCACCCGAAAGCAGAGGGCAAAGTCGAGTTGTCCAAATCCAATATCCTGCTCATCGGTCCTACCGGCTCAGGTAAAACCCTGTTGGCGCAATCTTTGGCGCGTAAACTGGATGTACCTTTTGTCATGGCGGATGCCACAACTTTAACCGAAGCCGGTTATGTTGGTGAAGATGTCGAACAAATCATCACCAAACTTTTGGGCAAATGTGATTTTGACGTTGAAAAAGCCCAGCGCGGCATCGTTTATATCGATGAAATCGATAAAATTTCACGCAAAAGCGACAATCCGTCCATCACGCGCGACGTATCCGGCGAAGGCGTGCAACAAGCCTTGCTGAAACTGATTGAAGGCACGGTAGCGAGCGTTCCTCCGCAAGGCGGCCGCAAACATCCGAACCAAGAATTCATCAACGTTGATACCACCAACATCCTCTTTATCTGCGGCGGTGCATTTGCCGGCTTGGAAAAAGTCATCCGCCAACGTACTGAAAAAGGTGGTATCGGCTTTGGTGCGGCGGTGCACAGCAAAGATGAAAACGCCGATATTTCAGCCCTGTTTGAAACAGTCGAGCCTGAAGACTTAATTAAATTCGGTTTGATTCCCGAGCTTATCGGCCGTCTGCCCGTGATTGCCACATTGGCAGAATTGGACGAAGATGCTTTGGTCAACATTTTGACCGAACCGAAAAATGCCTTGGTCAAACAATATCAAACCTTGTTTGCAATGGAAGATGTCGGTCTTGAGTTTGAAGAAGACGCCTTGCGCAGCATCGCCAAACTGGCGATGGAACGTAAAACCGGTGCGCGCGGCCTGCGCTCTATCGTCGAACGTTGCCTCTTGGACACCATGTACGCCCTACCGGATTTGAAAGGCGTAGCAAAAGTCGTCATCAATAAAGAGGTCGTGGAAAAAGGCGAACAGCCAAAACTTTTCCGTGCAGACGGCAGCGAATATAAGCAATAAGGATCATTCTCCGAAAAAGACGTGTACTCGCTACACGTCTTTTTTATTTTTTAATAAAACCAAAAGTATATCTTTGAATAATGGTCTTATACATGAAAAACAAAGGCCGTCTGAAACATATTCAGACGGCCTTTGTTTTCAAGTTACTCTAAGTCTGCCTTCATCCGGAGTATTGATGAGAGTGACTTCCTTGAATTTTATGAAGCTTATTTTTTTACTTTTTTAACAGCTTTTTTAGCTGGAGCAGCTTTGGCGGCAGGTTCAGAAGCCGCAGCTTCAGGAGCAGCAGTTTCAGGAGCAGCAGTTTCAGGAGCAGTTTCAGGAGCAGCTACAGGCTCAGATGCAGCAGGCTCGGAGGCAGCTGATTCAGCGGTACGTTGATAGCCTTTGTCTTTCATGCAGGCATCAAATACAGCGCGGTCAGCATTTTCACCAGATGCTTGTTGGCATTGAGTCATTGCTTCTTCAACAGTGATGCGTGGTGCTGCCGCTTCTTCAGGTTTGGAAGAAGAACAAGCTGCCAACATCAGACTACCGGTTGCAAGAGCGATTAATAAAGTTTTCATAATTGTATATTCCTAAATTTTGATTTTATGGTTTACCGTTAAACGGGAGATACGGGCTACAAAACAAGCCCTGCACCTCAATATTGAGTACGTGAGTACAATTTAGTTTCATTTCAGCTTGTAAGTTTTTGATAAATTAATTCTATTGACGTTAAGACAAATGCTTAATTCCCAATAAACTCAAGATCTTGCAGGCCAGTAAATTTTTCTGTTTTTTCACTGTAAAAATATCAAAACATGGCTGTTCCTAGCCGCAACCATCATTTGGGGAGTCCCTCTTTTTATGGCATAATGGACTACTTGACGGATTATTCCGCCCCCCATTTTTTTCAAACCGCAGAATCAAGATCATACTGCGGTTTGTCCATTTCAGAATCAGATTTTTCAGACGGCCTATCATTCAAAAGGCCGTCTGAACAGAAAGCCACCATCATGAATCCTTTCTCTTCACTCGGTTTAGGCAGCGAATTAGTCTCTGCCCTGACCGATCAGGGTTATGAAAACCCGACGCCCATCCAAGCCGCAGCGATTCCTAAAGCCTTGGCAGGACACGACCTTTTGGCCGCAGCACAAACCGGCACAGGTAAAACCGCCGCCTTTATGCTGCCCAGCCTCGAACGCCTGAAACGCTACGCCACATCCAGCACCTCCCCTGCTATGCACCCCGTCCGTATGTTGGTATTGACCCCGACCCGCGAACTGGCTGATCAAATCGATCAAAACGTACAGGCATACATTAAAAATCTTCCTTTGCGCCATACCGTCCTCTTCGGCGGCGTCAATATGGACAAACAAACTGCCGACTTGCGCGCCGGTTGTGAAATCGTTGTTGCTACAGTTGGCCGACTGCTCGACCACGTCAAGCAAAAAAACATCAATTTAAACAAAGTCGAAATCGTCGTACTCGACGAAGCCGACCGTATGCTTGATATGGGTTTCATCGACGATATCCGCAAAATCATGCAGATGTTGCCCAAACAGCGACAAACCCTGCTTTTCTCCGCCACTTTCTCACCGCCTATCCGTAAGCTTGCGCAAGATTTTATGCACACGCCTGAAATGGTTGAAGTGGCTGCGCAAAACACCACCAACGCCAATGTCGAGCAACACATCATTGCCGTTGATACACTCAAAAAACGCAACCTGCTCGAACGTCTGATTGTTGATTTGCATATGAATCAAGTCATTGTATTCTGCAAAACCAAACAAAGCGTCGATCAAGTTACCCGCGACCTCGTCCGTCGCAACATTGCCGCGCAATCCATCCACGGCGACAAATCCCAACAAAGCCGACTGGAAACCCTCAACGCCTTTAAAGAAGGTACATTACGCGTTTTGGTTGCCACCGACGTTGCCGCGCGCGGCCTGGATATTGCCGAGTTACCTTTCGTCATCAACTACGAGCTGCCAACCCAACCTGAAGACTACGTCCACCGCATCGGACGTACCGGCCGGGCCGGTGCCGACGGCGTTGCTATTTCCTTAATGGATAAAACCGAACAGAAAATGTTTGAATCCATTAAAGAGCTGATCGGCAGCGATTTGAATGTGGAACGCATCGAAGGCTTTGAGCCGCATTGGTGGGGTAATGACAATCAAGATGAAACCGAAGCGCAACCGGTTCAGCACAACGACAGCCGCTCTCGCCGCGATGATAGAAACAAACGCAACGAATACGCGAATAAATCAGACAAAAACTCGAAAAAAGCAGAAGAGAAAAACGATCCGGGTATTGTCTGCGGTAAAATTGCCGGCAGAACACGTCGCAGCCGTCACGAGCGTCAGCCTTGCGCACTACTCCAACCTGGTTTTGGCGTAAAGTAAACAACGCTGATTAATCGGTTTTCTGATTATTTATCCTAAGCAAAGGCCGTCTGAAACTTATCTTTCAGACGGCCTTTTATTAAACTAAAAATAAAAAGGACATGATGAACACGTCCTTTATTTTTCCGTTTCAGACGGCCTTTGTTACTTAAGGCCGTCTGAAAATCGGTTTACCTTGCTATATTAAACATTCACTTTCTCGGCTACTTCGTTGTAGCTGTCGATTTCGTTGAAGTTCATGTAACGGTAGATTTGGTCGCCCTGCTCGTTGATGATACCGATATTGGCTTGGTATTCTTCAACAGTCGGGATTTTACCCAGTTTGGAGCAGATTGCCGCCAACTCAGCCGAGCCGAGGTAAACAAAGGTGTTTTTACCCAAGCGGTTCGGGAAGTTACGGGTAGAAGTAGACATTACAGTCGCGCCTTCATGTACTTGTGCTTGGTTACCCATACACAATGAGCAACCCGGCATTTCCATACGCGCGCCTGCACGTCCGAGCACACCGTAGTGACCTTCGTCAGACAACTCTTTCGCATCCATTTTGGTCGGCGGTGCCATCCACAGGCGGACGGGGATGTCGGACTTGCCTTCCAAGAGTTTGGAGGCGGCGCGGAAGTGGCCGATGTTGGTCATGCACGAACCGATGAACACTTCGTCAATTTTGGTGCCGGAGCGCTCAGACATGAAGCACACGTCGTCAGGATCGTTCGGACAGGCGATAATCGGCTCTTTAATGTCGTCCATGTTGATTTCAATCACGGCGGCGTATTCGGCATCTTTATCCGCTTCGAGCAATTCAGGATTTGCCAACCATGCTTCCATGGCTTTGATGCGGCGTTCCAAAGTGCGCGGATCTTTATAGCCGTCAGCAATCATGTTTTTCATCAACACGACGTTGGATTTCATGTACTCGATAATCGGCTCTTTGTTGAGCTTCACGGTACAGCCTGCAGCAGAACGTTCGGCAGACGCGTCAGTCAATTCAAAGGCTTGTTCCACTTTCAAATCAGGCAGGCCTTCGATTTCGAGGATGCGGCCGGAGAAGATGTTTTTCTTACCGGCTTTGGCAACAGTCAGCAAACCTTGTTTAATCGCGTACAACGGAATTGCATTTACCAAGTCACGCAGGGTTACGCCCGGTTGCAGCTTGCCGCTGAAGCGTACCAGTACGGACTCAGGCATATCGAGCGGCATCACGCCGGTGGCTGCTGCGAAAGCAACCAAGCCAGAGCCGGCAGGGAAGGAAATACCGATAGGGAAACGGGTGTGGCTGTCGCCGCCAGTGCCGACGGTATCGGGCAGCAGCAGGCGGTTGAGCCATGAGTGGATCACGCCGTCGCCCGGACGCAGAGATACGCCGCCACGGGTAGAAATAAAGGCGGGCAGTTCTTTATGGGTTCTGACATCGACAGGTTTCGGATAAGCCGCAGTGTGGCAGAAAGACTGCATCACCATATCGGCGGAGAAGCCCAAACAAGCCAAATCTTTCAACTCGTCGCGGGTCATCGGGCCGGTAGTGTCTTGCGAGCCGACAGTCGTCATGCGCGGTTCGCAGTAAGTACCCGGACGCACGCCTTTGCCTTCCGGCAGACCACAAGCACGGCCAACCATTTTTTGAGCCAATGTGAAACCAGCTTTGCTTTCAGCAGGCGCTTGAGGCAGACGGAATTCGGTAGAAGCAGGCAGTTTCAATGCTTCACGTGCTTTGGCAGTCAGACCGCGGCCGATAATCAGGTTGATACGGCCGCCGGCTTGCACTTCGTCCAGCAATACTTGAGATTTCAGGCTGAACTCGGCAACGGTTTCGCCGTTTTTCACGATTTTGCCTTCATAAGGCAGAATATCGACGACATCGCCCATTTTCAGCGCGGAAACATCGACTTCAATCGGCAGCGCGCCGGAGTCTTCTTGAGTATTGAAGAAAATCGGCGCGATTTTGCCGCCTAAGCATACGCCGCCGAAGCGTTTGTTCGGTACGAACGGGATGTCTTCGCCGGTATGCCAAATCACGGAGTTGGTTGCGGATTTGCGTGAAGAACCGGTACCGACCACATCGCCGACGTAAGCAACCGGATGGCCTTTGGCTTTGAGTTCTTCCAACAATTTAATCGGACCGACTTCGCCCGGTTTGTCAGGATTGATGCCGTCGCGCGGGTTTTTCAACATCGCCAGCGCGTGCAGAGGAATATCAGGACGGCTCCATGCGTCAGGTGCAGGAGAGAGATCGTCTGTATTGGTTTCACCGTCGACTTTGAAGACGGTAACAGTGATTTTTTCGGGAACTTTGGCGCGAGAAGTGAACCATTCGGCATCTGCCCAAGATTGCAATACTTCTTGCGCGTATTTGTTGCCTTTTTCGGCTTTTTCTTGAACATCGTGGAAAGAGTCAAACATCAACAGAGTGTGTTTCAGACCATTTGCAGCGATAGGCGCAAGTTTGTCGTTGTCCAAGAGTTCGATGAGTGCATGAATGTTGTAACCGCCAAGCATGGTACCCAACAGCTCGGTAGCATACTCAGGGGAAATCAGCGGACTGGATGCGCTGCCTTCGGCAACGGCTGCCAAAAATGAGGCTTTAACTTTGGCGGCATCGTCCACACCGGGTGGTACGCGGTGAGCCAACAACTCAACCAAGAACTCACCTTCACCGGCAGGTGGATTTTTCAGCAGCTCAACCAAATCAGCAGTCTGCTGAGCAGTCAGAGGAAGGGGGGGAATACCAAGGGCGGCGCGCTCGGCGGCGGCTTTACGATAGGCTTCTAACATCTCTTTGTTCCTTTTTCTGTTTTTTCTTCTGGGCAATTGCAAATGATTTGCAATTAAAGATTGTAAACAATCCTTTTAAGCATCATAGACCAGTTTTCAAAAAATGGGAACAGTTATGTTACTGAATGTAATAAATTTAAACTATTTTATTTAATGTGTTAATAGTCCAACCTATCTAAAACCGCCCTCTTCCATGCGTTTTAGCCAAACAGACGGGAAACTTCGGCTGATTTTTTACGGTACGGCAATATGATTTCAACGCGGAACAGGCCGTCTGATTGGATGTTTCTGATTTTCGCGTCGGTGTCATACATCAGAGTCAGGCGCTCTTTCAGATTGCGCAGAGCCATAGAATTGCCTTTATGCGGCTTGGTATTTTCATTAGGTTCCGTTCCGCACGGATTTTCGATACTGATGAAAATAGATGATTTTTCCAATTTTGTTAATACCGTAATTATTCCTGGACGGTGGATGGATTCGACACCATGAAATACGGCATTTTCCAAAAGCGGCTGCAACAGCAGATGCGGCGTTTCCGCATCGTCGGGTGCATGGTGCTGCCACATAACCTGTACGCGCATATGTCCCATTCGGATTTGCTCGATAGCAATATATTCCTGCGCCCACTCGATTTCCTGACCTAAGGTGCTGTTTTGACTACCGTCGCGCAACTGTGCACGGAACAGGTTGGCCAGATTTTCCAGCAAAGTTTCCGCATCATACGGACGCAGACGGATTAAGCTGATGGCGGCATTCAGGCTGTTAAACAAGAAATGCGGACGGATACGCGCCGTCAACGCACTTAATCTGGCTTCGGAAATAGAAGGCGCAAGGCTGTTGCGGCGGGCTGCTTCGATGTACATGAAACTGAAACAAAAAAAGGTCAGCAAGAAGAAGTGTTGAATCAACGACCAAATATCTGTCTTCAAAATTACTAAATCGACAAACAAGAAAATCAGCAGGTTGGAGACGTAGGAAACCACAACGCTGTACTGCGAGCGAAGCAGGGACGGCGCAAATGCCTGTAAGAAATAGACCTTAAGTAAAATTAAAAGGATGACGGGGCAAGCCCATGAAAAATGTTGGAAAATCTGTTCCGGATAAGGCACCCCCGATACTGTCATCAACGGAAAGATAAACAAACTGATTAACAAAATAATGAGCAGGCGCACCAAAGTTGCGGAATTGCGCAAATCCGGCACTGCGAAATTCTGGTTTATTTGACGTATAATAGACATGATTCCAACCGTTTTCTTTCATAATGTATAGACGGGTCTGCTATATTGAAGACGTAGACCCTGTTTTTTTATTTATATTTTAAGGATGCTGATATGAGCAAGGACAAAACCTGGTCAGGCCGTTTTAACGAACCTGTTTCCGAGCTGGTCAAAAAATATACCGGCTCGATTGATTTTGACAAACGACTGGCCGAATGGGACATCCAAGGCTCGCTGGCACACGCGCAAATGCTGACACAGTCGGGCGTTTTGAGCGAAGACGACCTCTCCGCCATCCGTCAGGGTATGGCCGAGATTATAGCAGAAATCAAAGAAGGAACGATTTCCTGGTCGCTGGATTTGGAAGATGTCCACATGAACATCGAGCGCCGCCTCACCGACAAAATCGGCGATGCCGGCAAACGCCTGCACACCGGCCGCAGCCGCAACGACCAAGTCGCCACCGACATCCGCCTGTGGCTGCGCGATCAAATTACCGTTATTCAAAGCCTGATTCAAAACCTTCAGACGGCCTTGGTTGATTTGGCAGAACAAAATGCGGAAACCGTTATGCCCGGCTTTACCCACCTGCAAGTTGCCCAGCCGGTCAGCTTCGGGCATCACATGCTCGCCTACGTTGAAATGCTCGGCCGCGATTTCGAGCGCATGGCCGACTGCCGCAAACGCGTCAATCGTATGCCGCTCGGCGCTGCCGCACTGGCCGGTACCACCTACCCGATTCAACGCGAAATTACCGCCGAGCTGCTGGGATTTGAGCAAATCTGCCAAAACTCACTCGATGCCGTATCTGACCGCGATTTTGCCATTGAGTTCACGGCTGCCGCTTCTCTGATTATGGTTCATCTGAGCCGTCTTTCCGAAGAATTGATTTTGTGGATGAGTCCGCGTTTCGGCTTTATCGATATTGCCGACCGTTTCTGCACAGGTTCATCCATCATGCCGCAGAAGAAAAATCCCGACGTTCCCGAACTCGTGCGCGGTAAGTCAGGCAGAGTCATCGGACACCTTATCGGCTTGATTACCCTGATGAAATCTCAGCCTTTGGCGTACAACAAAGACAATCAGGAAGACAAAGAGCCATTGTTTGACACTGCCGACACGCTTATCGACACCCTGCGCATTTACGCCGACATGATGCGCGGCGTGACCGTCAAACCCGACAATATGCGCGCCGCCGTGATGCAGGGTTTTGCAACGGCTACCGACTTGGCGGATTACTTGGTGAAAAAAGGCATGCCTTTCCGCGACAGCCACGAAGTTGTTGCCCAAGCCGTGCGCCATGCCGATGAAGCTGGCGTTGATTTGAGCGAATTGCCGCTTGAAGTCTTGCAAGGTTTCAGCGGTTTGATTACCGACGACGTGTACAGCGTGCTGACACCCGAAGGCAGCTTAAACGCGCGCAACCACTTGGGCGGCACCGCGCCTGAACAAGTCCGTTTCCAAGTCAAACGCTGGCGTGAATTGTTGGCTTAAACCCATCTAAACACATAATAAAAGGCCGTCTGAAAATTTTCAGACGGCCTTTTGATTACCTGTGTTACACTCAACCGCACAATAAAAACAGATAAACCTAAACTTACCTTCAAACGAGAAAACACGCCTCCTGACTTTGCCGCCATCTTCATACTAAAGGAGCAAGGATGAAAAACATTGTCTTAAAATTGATCATGATCTGCCTATGCTGCGGATGCTATGCCGTATTCGTCGCCTGGGAAAATGGCGGATTCAGCCAGCTCCATGATTTTCAAGCAATAGAGAGCAACGGCATGAGCGTATACCTTCATCAAACCTCCTCCGCAGCCATGCAGGCTGAAAAAAACGAGCTGTCGATTTTGCAAAACAACCAAAACAGCTTAGCCTCTTGCGTCGGCATTGAATCTTTATGCGAACACGCCAAGCCAGGCATCTGGGTTGAGCATGCCAAATTCTTACAACACAAAGACACGGGCAAATTATTGGTACTTTCGTTGGACTATTTGGAAAACAATGACACCGCAAAAACCCTACACAACCGCTATACTGCATCGCTCCTACCCCAAGCAGACAGAACGGAGACGTGGCATTACGCCTGGCGTACATTTCTGAACTCAATAATGTTTTTAATGGTCGCCAATCTGCTGCCAATGATTTTTGCCCTATTCGAGGAAAAAACAGCCTGAGCATAAAAACATGCCGTCTGAAAACATTTTCGGACGGCATGTTTCATTATTAAAGCTTAACGCGGATGAACCATATCGGCCGGAACGACCAGTTCGTCAAACTCTTCGCCTGTCAGCAAGCCCAACTCAACGGCGGTTTCGCGCAACGATTTGTCGTTTTTATAGGCGGTTTTGGCGACTTTGGCGGCGTTTTCATAGCCAATTTTACGGTTTAATGCAGTAACCAGCATCAGGGAATGGTGCAGGAAATAGTCAATTTTTTCCGGTACGGGTTCGATACCGACGGCGCAGTGTTCATTGAAGCTGTTGCACGCGTCGCCCAAGAGGCGGATGGATTGCAAGAGGTTGTAGGCGATAACGGGCATATAGACGTTCAGCTCGAAATTGCCCGACGCGCCTGCCATGCCGATGGTGACGTCGTTGCCGAACACTTGGCAGCACACCATGGTCATCGCTTCGCATTGGGTCGGGTTGACTTTGCCCGGCATGATGGACGAACCCGGCTCGTTTTCGGGGATTTTAATTTCGCCCAAACCGCAGCGCGGCCCGCTTGCCAGCCAGCGGATGTCGTTGGCGATTTTGTTCAGGCTTGCCGCCAGCGTTTTCAATGCACCCGAAGCGGCAACGGCGGCATCGCGTCCGCCCAAGGCTTCAAATTTGTTCGGCGCGCTGACAAACGGCAGGCCGGACAATTCGGCGAGTTTTGCGGCGGCTTTTTCGGCGTATTCGGGATGGCTGTTCAAGCCCGTGCCTACCGCCGTGCCGCCCAAAGCGAGTTCATACAAGTCTTTAAGTGCATCGTTCAGACGGCCTAAACCGTGATCGAGCTGGGAAACGTAGCCGGAAAACTCTTGTCCCAAAGTCAACGGCGTCGCATCTTGCAAGTGAGTGCGGCCGATTTTGACGATGGGGGCGAATTCTTTGGCTTTTTTGTCCAATGTATCGCGCAAGGCTTTTACCGCCGGAATAAGGTGGCGGTTGATTTCAATCGCGGCGGCGACGTGGATGGCGGTTGGGAACGCGTCATTGGTCGATTGCGCGTGGTTCACATGGTCGTTGGGATGGACGGGCTGATACGCCGCCAAGCCTGTACCGGCGATTTCGTTGGCGCGGTTCGCCAGCACTTCGTTCATGTTCATATTGGACTGCGTGCCGGAGCCGGTCTGCCAAACCACTAAAGGAAACTGCCCGTCGAGCTTGCCGTTCAACACGTCGTCCGCCGCCTGCGTAATCAAATCCGCCTGCTCAGGCTTAATCCTGCCGAGGGAAACATTAGTGGCAGCTGCGGCTTTTTTCACCAGCGCCAAAGCATAAATCAACGGCTGCGGCAGGGTTTCGCCGCCGATTTTGAAATTGTTGCGGCTGCGCTGGGTCTGCGCGCCCCAATAGGCTTCGGACGGGACTTCGACATTGCCCATGGTGTCGTGTTCGGTACGGGTACTCATGCGTTTCTCCTATATTTAAATAGAAATAATAATGATTCGTAAAATTTATTATAACCAGCAATAGGCCGTCTGAAAAGAGAGAGTTTTTTCAGACGGCCTATGCTACTCTATAAACGGAAAACACAACCGCAAGATGAAACGCAAATACAAACCTCGCTAACACTCCCCTCTTCTAAAAGTTTTTAGCCCGTATCGGTTTGTGTTCAAGGCTAAAGCTTTCCTTGTCGACAATAAAGTTTTGTCGGCTTCAGACACTTTATCGTTTCTTTACTTTGCTTCTCTCTAAGAGCATAATAAATAAAAATGATTATCGGAATATAAATCATGAAACAAAACCATTTGATTTGCTTGTTAATGAGCAGTTTTGCCGCCGCAAACGGCTTTGCCGAAACCTTGGCAGACCCTGACGAAATCCAGCCTGTCAAAACTTTCTCGCCCCCCAAGCCCGTTGCGCCGACCGCAGCTCAGAGCTATTTCCCCGAAAACCAATTCGACCGCACCGACCGCAGCAATCATTACTTTGTTACCGAAAACATAGACCAAGCCTTCCGCCCGTTGAAAGCAAACAGCGGCTTTTACAGCAAAAGCTTTTACAACTCCGTTACCGCGCAAGCACGCGGGGCGAAGGTATACGGCGTAGCCAACCTCAATCACACCAAGGCAAACGGCTACAAAGACGGCGGCGGGCGCGATACCGATTGGAAATACAACCGTTTTAATCAAGCTTTGGTACTCGGTTTCGTGCCGTCTGAAAATCAGGAATACCGCCTCACTTATCTGCACGACGACATCAACAACGACCGCCAGCCGCAGTTCGTCAACGACGCATTGGACACCGAACGCCACATCGTCAAACTCAACGCGCGTTGGGGCAATGCCGATTTGAGCAATACGGTCAGCGCGGAAGCAGGCGTCATCAAACTCGAACGCCGCGCCGACAATTACTCCCTGCGCCAAAACAACACACCGCAGCAAGTGTTCGTAGAACTTGACCGCAAAGTGTATGATTTCTCGCTCAAACACGACGCGGATTTCGGCAAGTTCCACAACACGGCCGCCGTCAGCTACCGCAACGACAGCCAAAACGGCGAACGCAATACCCACACCGCCATGCGCGACTTCCTCAACGGCTACCGTTTCGCCGATGTGCACATCGACCGCTGGCGCATTGCCGATACCCTGTCTTACCAGTTTGACGACCAACACAAACTGGGCTTGGGTTTGAGCTACGAACTCAACGAAGCGGACGTTCGCAAAAATACGGCGCAACCCGCCCATCCGATGAACCGCAATCTCGCCTTCGCCTCGGCGCAACAAATCTGGAAAACCCATTACGGCTACGACTTCAACGGCAAAGTGCGCCGCCATGCTTTGTCGGGCGAACTCAAATACGATTTCACGCCGTCTGAAACGCAAAAATACAGCGTTTCCCTCGCGCATTTGGAACGCATCGGCGACAACACCGAACGCTTCAACTCGCTTGCCGCCATCGTGCAAAACCGCATGAACGGCGCGCTGATGAATCAAAACCCAGCCGCCGCCATCGCAGGCAATCCCCTGCTGAAAACCGAAAAACACAACCGCATCAAGCTCACCGCCGACAGCCGCAACGACTACTACAACGGCTACATGAACTCGTTGGCAGGCGCAGGCTGGAACGTAGGCGGCACACTTGTGGCGGACAAAGTCAAAGACCTGATTATTTTTGACCGCGCACGCGGACAAAGCGGTATTTCATCCAACGGCGGCGGCATCATCACACGCAACGTGGACGCGCGATTGTTTACCGCTCAGGCCTACGCGCGTTACAACTTCAATCCGCATTGGGCGGCAGGCATCAAAGCCGCCTACAACTACGGGCACAACGAAACCGACGGCAGGCCGCTCTATCAAATCCGTCCGTTTGAAGCCGCCGTCCAAGCAGACTACAAAAACTACTTTGCCCACGGCAGCTACAACATCGGCGCGGCGGCACGCTTTGTCGCCAAACAAACGCGCGGCGATTTTGACGCGGCAAGCGGTCTGGCCATAGACAAACGCGAAGCCGCCAAAGGCTTTACCGTTGCCGACGTGTACGCTGGCGTAAACATCAAAGACAAATACGGCTTGCGCCTGGGCGTGAACAACGTGTTCAACAAAAAATACGCCGAACACATCAGCGGCGACCACGTCCTCGCCCTGTCGCCAAGCGTGGTGTATGCACCGGGCAGGACGTATTGGCTGAGTTTGCACGCGGCGTTTTGAGTATCAGGCCGTCTGAAAAATGCCTACACTGACTTATTAAGGATTAGGAGATAAAAAATGGAACTGAAAAGACGTGATTTCTTAAAAATGACCGCCGCGCTGGCTGCGGCAGGCGTTTCGCCTTCGCTGTTGGCGGCCGGTAAAGAGCAATTTACCGTGTACGGCGCGCCGGCAATGCCCAGCGTAACCATTGCCGTAGCGGCGTTGCAAGGCAAGCTGGCAAAGCAGGCGGATGTATCGCTAAAAATTTGGCGCTCACCCGACCAACTGCGCGCAGGCGTAGCGAGCGGACAATTTAAAGTGATGATGAGTCCGAGCAATGTCGGCGTAAACCTGCGCAACCAAGGGCAGAAAGTCGGCATGGTGAATATTTTGACCAACGGCATCACGCAGCTGATGTGCAAAGGCAGCGCGATTGCCTCGCCGCAGGATTTGGTCGGCAAAAAAATCCTCGTGCCGTTTAAAAACGACATGCCCGACATCGTGCTGCAAGCCTTGTTGAAAAAACTGAAAATCGACGCGCATAAAGTCGGCATCACTTACACCGCCACGCCGCCCGAAGCAATCGGACTGTTTTTAAGCAAAGACTACCACGCCGCCATCCTGCCCGAGCCGATGGCGACCGCCAGCATGCTCAAAGGCAAAACCATGGGCGTAAACGTCGTGCGCGGCTTTGATTTGGTGAAGGCATGGGGGCAGGCGTTTGACACCAAACCGCTGATTCCGATGGCGGGCATCATCGCCAACGAAGAATATTTCCACGCGCACAAGGCGCAGTTCGACATCTTCCATCAGGATTTGAAAAACGCGCTCAACTGGATACTTGCCAACCGCCAAAGCGCGGCGAAAATCGGCAAAAACTACCTCCCCGCCCCCGAACCCGCCCTAGTCATGAGCTTGGATGGCGCACGGCTGACGGTAACCAAAGGCAGCGAAGTGAAGAACGAGATTTTGA
The DNA here is from genome assembly GCF_051958425.1 of Neisseria sp. P0013.S005. Taxonomy (NCBI): domain Bacteria; kingdom Pseudomonadati; phylum Pseudomonadota; class Betaproteobacteria; order Neisseriales; family Neisseriaceae; genus Neisseria; species Neisseria sp. P0013.S005. The sequence continues at coordinate 98,276 of NZ_JBQCVL010000005.1, forward strand.
AGTTTTACGAAATTCTGATGCAGTTCAACCCGAAACTCTTGGGCGGCAAGCTGCCGGATAACGGGTTCTTCTTGGCTTAAAAGAGGAGGGAGGCCGTCTGAAAATAGTGGAGTAGCCATGAAATCTGACTTGTCATTTTCAGACGGCCTATCAGGACATTATCGGCAGTCGAATTCTTGAATCCGACATTTCGGCTAAACGGGGCTGTCGGATACGAGTATCCGATCTACTCTTTTCAGACGGTCTGTCAGATAATAGTTCGAACAGTACACAAAGAGCCGTCATTCCCGCGCAGGCGGGAATCCAGTCTCTGATATTGCAGGATTGTTTTAAAATTGCAGCAACGTAGGTCGGATTCTTGAATCCGACATTTCGGTTAAACGAGGCTGTCGGATACGAGTATCCGATCTACTATTTTCAGACGGCCTATCAGATAACAGTCGGAACAATACACAAAAAGCCGTCATTCCCGCGTAGGCGGGAATCAAGTCCTTGATATTGCAGGAATATTTTAAAATTGCAGCAGCGTAGGTCGGATTCTTGAATCCGACATTTCGGCTAAACGGGGCTGTCGGATACAAGTATCCGACCTACTTTTTTCAGACGACCTATCAGATAACAGCCAGAACAGTACACAAAAAGCCGTCATTCCCGCGTAGGTGGGAATCCAGTCTCTGATATTGCAGGAATGTTTTAAAATTGCAGTAGCGTAGCAGCGTAGGTCGGATTCTTGAATCCGACATTTCAGCTAAACGAAGCTGTCGGATACGAGTATCCGACCTACTTTTTTCAGACGGCCTATCCTTACCAAAACATAACGACAAACCAACACCCAAACCATGATTAAAACCGACAAAATCCGCAAACCGCAGCCTGCGGTGTTTTACATCATCGACTACCTTTGGAGCGGCTTTGCCGGTCTGAGTGTTGCGATGGTGGTGGTGGCGTTGTGGGCGTGGGGAAGTGCCGTGTTCGGCGAGTTTATGCTGCCTGAGCCGGTTGAGGTGTTTCAAAAGTCTTTGGATTTATTGAAACATTTTCAGGAAAACGAAATCGGGATTTCGCTGTGGCGTTCTGTGGTGGGGATTTCGGTTGCGCTGGCGGCAGGATTGGCGGCGGGGCTGGTGGCGGGCAGTTTTAAGACGGCGATGGCGTTGCTCAAGCCTGTGATTACGGTTTTGTTGGCGATGCCGCCGATTATTTGGGTGGTGATGGCTCTGTTTTGGTTCGGTTTCGGCAATCCGAGCGTGTTGTTTACCATCATTGTGTTGGTTGCGCCGCTGACGTTTGCGAGTGCGGCGGTCGGGATGGCGAGCGTGAACAAGCAGCATGAGGAGTTGTTTGACGCTTATAAATTAGGCCGTCTGAAAAAAATCCGTTATCTGTATGTCCCGCATCTGACGGGCTATGTGATTTCCAGCATCGGCGTGGCGGTGGCGATGGGGGTGAAGGTGGTGATTATGGCGGAACTCTTGGGCGCGAGCGAAGGCGTCGGCGCGCGGATTGCGGACGCGAGGGCGATGCTGGAGACTTCGACGGTGATGGCTTATGTGGTGTTGGTCATCGTGTTTGTGTCGCTGTTTGAATACCTGATTACCAAGCCTTTGGAAATTTTGTTTATGCCGTGGAGGAGATGATGCTCTGTCTTGAAAACGTGCGTTTTGAAATTCTCCGCGACCCCATCGTGCGCGATTTCAGTTTGAACCTGCAACATGGCGAAGTGAAAGCCTTGTTCGGGCCGAGCGGCTGTGGCAAGACGACGGTTTTGCGGTTGATTGCGGGCTTGGAAACGCCGAAATCGGGCACGATACGCAATACTTTCCGCAAAACGGGTTTTCTGTTTCAGGAAAACCGCCTGCCGGGAAACTTGACCGCGATGCAGAATATCGCTATTTTTATGGACAAACCCGATGAAGGCGAAATCATCGCGCTGGCGGCGAAAGTCGGGCTGACTGCGGGCGATTTGAACAAATATCCGACCGAATTGTCCGGCGGCATGGCGAAACGGGTAGCATTTTTGCGCCTGCTGCTGTGCGGCTGCGACCTTGCCTTGCTGGACGAGCCGTTCGTCGGTTTGGACCGCGATTTGCGCGATATTTTGGTCGCCATGCTGGTGGAAAAAATCGAGCAGCAGGGCATGGCGTGTATGCTGGTAACGCACGACCGCTTCGAAGCCGCGCGCCTGAGCCATGAAATCATGCTGCTTTCCACTAAGGGCATGAACGTACAAAACGTGATGACCCTGCCCACGCCGCTGTCCGAACGCGATTCGGCTTTTGAAGAGGCAGTTGTGGCAAGGGAGTTTCAGGGGATTCATTATTATGAGTGATGAGGGGATTTGAGTATCTGACGAACCTTGCGGTTCGTTGCCCTCTCCCTAACCCTCTCCCACGGGGAGAGGGGATTAGGTTGCTGAAAATCAGAGCGTGCAGGATTGGGAATCAGATGTCAGGTAAACCTGAAAATGTTAGGGTTTGGTAACCCGATTCCCTCTTCCCGTGGGAGAGGGCTAGGGAGAGGGTAAGCAAGCCGCAGGCTTGCCTCTTTAGCGAAAGATACGAATCTGTTATCCGAACGCGATTCGGTTTTTGAAAAAGCCGTGGTACCAAGGGGGCAGGGAATTCATTATGAGGTGCTTTATGTTTTCGACTGTGATTACTGCTGCTGTTTTATATATTGCTACAGCAGTAGATTTGTTGGTAATACTATTAATATTTTTTGCTAGAGCAAATACTAGAAAAGAATATCGAGATATTTATATCGGACAATATTTAGGTTCTGTAATTTTAATATTAGTTAGTTTATTTCTAGCTTTTGTTTTGCATTATGTTCCGGAAAAATGGGTGTTGGGTTTATTAGGTTTAATACCGATTTACTTAGGTATTAAAGTTGCTATTTACGACGATTGTGAGGGCGAAAAAAGAGCTAAAAAAGAATTGGATGAAAAAGGGTTGTCAAAATTAGTCGGTATTGTTGCTTTGGTTACAGTTGCTAGTTGTGGTGCAGATAATATTGGACTTTTTGTTCCTTACTTTGTGACTTTAGATCTTGTCGACTTATTAGTTACTCTTCTTGTATTTTTAATATTGATTTTTGTTTTAGTATATACAGCACAAAGATTGGCTAATATTTCAGGTGTTGGTGAAATTGTAGAGAAGTTTAGTCGTTGGATAATGGCTGTTATTTATATTGGTTTAGGATTATTTATTATTATTGAAAATAATACAATTCAAACAATAATATCAATAATATGAATGATACGGGGATTTGAGTGTCTGACGAACCTTGCGGTTCGTTGCCCTCTCCCTAACCCTCTCCCACGGGGCGAGGGAATCAGGTTTCTGAAAATCAGAGGGCGCAGGATTGGGAATCAGCTGGCAGGCAAACCTGAAAATGTTCGGACTCGACAGCTTAATCCCCTCTCTCCGCGGGAGAGGGCTAGGGAGGGGGCAAGCAAGCCGCAGGCTTGCCTCTTTGGCAAAAGATACGGCCCTGTCCGCCCAATAAATCCATATCCGAAAGCATCTTCATGCAGAATCAAGCCAAGCCATGAATAAATTTTTTACCCACCCCATGCGGCCGTTTTTTGTCGGCGCGGCGGTGCTTGCCATACTCGGCGCGTTGGTGTTTTTCATCAGCCCCGGCGCCATCGTCCTGCACCGTCAAATCTTCTTAGAACTTATGCTGCCTGCGGCATACGGCGGTTTTCTGACTGCCGCCATGCTCGAATGGACGGGCTATAAAGGTCGTCTGAAACCTGTCGCCACTGTCTTGGCGGCGTTGTTGCTCGCCGCATCCGTCCTGTTGCCGTTTTCTCCGCAAACCGCTTCGTTTTTCGTCGCCGCCTATTGGCTGGTGTTGTTGCTTTTCTGCGCCTGGCTGATTTGGCTCGACCGCAACACCGACAATTTCGCCCTGCTGATGCTGCTTGCCGCGTTTACCGTTTTTCAGACGGCCTATGCCGTCAGCGGCGATTTGAACCTGTTGCGCGCGCAAGTACATCTGAACATGGCGGCGGTCATGTTCGTATCCGTGCGTGTCAGCGTCCTTTTGGGCGCGGAAGCCCTTAAAGGATGCCGTCTGAAAGACCCCGTATTCATCCCCAACGTCGTCTATAAAAATATCGCTATCACCTTCCTGCTCCTGCACGCCGCCGCCGAACTTTGGCTGCCCGCGCAGACCGCCGGTTTTACCGCATTCGCCGTCGGTTTCATCCTGCTCGCCAAGCTGCGCGAACTGCACCATCACGAACTCCTGCGCAAACACTACGTCCGCACCTATTACCTGCTCCAACTCTTTGCCGCCGCAGGTTATTTGTGGACAGGCGCGGCGAAACTGCAAAACCTGCCCGCCTCCGCACCCCTGCACCTGATTACCCTCGGCGGTATGATGGGCGGCGTGATGATGGTGTGGCTGACCGCCGGACTGTGGCACAGTGGCTTTACCAAACTCGACTACCCCAAACTCTGCCGCGTCGCCGTCCCCATCCTCTTCGCCGCAGCCGTCTCGCGCGCTGTTTTAATGAACGTGAATCCGATATTATTCATCACCGTCCCCGCGATTCTGACCGCCGCCGTGTTCGTGCTTTATCTGTTGACGTTCGTACCGATCTTTCGGGCGAATGCGTTTACGGATGATCCGGAATAAAACAAAAGGCCGTCTGAACATTTCAGACGGCCTTAGCTTTAAATAAATGCTTTATTTATTGGCATTCAAATAAAGATTAATCAGACGTGTAGTTGAGCTGTCGTGTTTTTGCACTTCGGTCTCGCCGGTCAATTCGGCAAGAATGGTTTTGGCCAGTTGTTTGCCGAGCTCTACGCCCCATTGGTCAAAGCTGTTGATGCCCCAAATAATGCCTTGAACAAAAGTTTTGTGTTCGTACATGGCAATCAGGCTGCCCATATTGCGCGGGTTGATTTTGTCCATGAGGATGAGGTTGGTCGGACGGTTGCCGGAGAAGGTTTTGTGCGGAACCAGCTCTTCGATACGTGCTTCGTCCATGCCTTGTGCTTGAAGCTTGGCGCGTACTTCGTCAGGCGTTTTGCCGCGCATAAAAGCTTCAGCTTGGGCAAAAACGTTGGCCAGCAGGATTTCGTGGTGGCCGCGCAGGTTGCTGCGTTTTTCAAGGGAGGCAATCAGGTCAATCGGCGTGATGTGCGTACCTTGGTGCAGCAGTTGGAAAAACGCGTGCTGGCCGTTGATACCGGTTTCACCCCAAATAATCGGCGAAGTTTCGTAACCGACAGCTTTGCCGTCAAGGGTCACTTGTTTGCCGTTGCTCTCCATATCGAGCTGCTGGATGAATTTGGGTAGGCGGTGGAGATGTTGGTCGTAAGGCGCGATGACGTGGCTGCCGCCGCCGTAGTAGTTGATGTACCAGATGCCGACGAGGGCGAGGATGACTGGGAGGTTGCGCTCAAGCGGGGTGTTGATGAAGTGTTGATCCATCAGGTGCGCGCCGTTGAGCATTTCAATGAAGTTTTCTTCGCCGAGGTACAGCATAATCGGCAGGCCGATGGCAGACCACAGGCTGTAACGGCCGCCGACCCAATCCCAAAATTCAAACATATTAACGGTATCGATACCGAATTCGGCAACGGCTTTTTGGTTGGTCGATACGGCAACGAAGTGTTTGGCGACGGCGCTTTCATCGCCTGCATGATCTAAGAACCATTTACGCGCGGTCAGGGCGTTGGTCAGGGTTTCTTGGGTGGTGAAGGTTTTGGAAGCAATGATGAAGAGGGTGGTTTCAGGGTGGACTTTAGACAATACGTCGCGCAGTTGGGAGCCATCCACGTTGGAGACGAAGTGCATATTCAGGCGCGGATGACCGAAAGGCTTGAGCGCGGTACACATCATCAGAGGGCCGAGGTCGGAGCCGCCGATACCGATGTTGACGACATCAGTAATGACTTGATTGGTGTAGCCCAACCAGCTGCCGCTGCGGACTTCGTGTGCGAACTCGCCCATGCGTTGCAGGACATGGTTGACCTTAGGCATGACATCCTCGCCATCCACGACGATCGGGGCATTGGTGCGGTTGCGCAGGGCAACGTGGAGTACGGCGCGGTTTTCTGTCGTATTGATTTTTTCGCCGCGGAACATTTGCTGCATCCGTTCCGGCACGCCTGCTTCACGCGCCAACTCGAACAAAAGCGACATGGTTTCGTCGTTGATACGGTTTTTAGAATAATCCAAAGTCAGGCCGCCAACTTGCAGCCAGTAGCGCTCGGCACGTTCGGGATCTTGCTCGAACATTTCACGCATATGTTGTTCTTTGGTTTCGTCAAAATGTATCCATAATTTTGACCAAGCTGGTAAATCGTAAAGCTGTTTCATCGGATGCTCTCCTGGATAATGGACAGTTTTGTTGAGAAAACGGCCGTGAGGTCGTCTGAAACGGGAACGGGGTGGTTTCCGTTTTTTGAGGTTTCAGACGGCCTTGATGTGGGTTAAGGCCGTCTGAAGATATCAGTGAAGAATCAATCTTTATCGTATTCGATGTGTTTGTTATGTATGCTTTTTTTACTTTTTTGCAGTTGCGTGCTGGCAGTATCGCCCAAGCGCAAGGCCAAGCCGATGGCAAGAATGTCGATCACGGCCAACTGCAGAAGACGGGACACCATAGGCGTATAAAGCTCTGCATTTTCCTGAGTGGCAATGCTCAATACGCAGTCGGCCATTTGTGCCAACGGCGAATCATTGCGGGTCAGCGCGATAACGGCTGCGCCGTTTTCTTTAGCGATACTGGCCGCGTCCAATAATTCGATAGATGAGCCGGTATTGGAAATCGCCACCAACACATCCTGCTCGGTCAATACGGAAGCCGCCATCAGCTGGGTATGCGTATCGACATAGGCAACAGTAGACATACCGAAGCGGAAGAATTTGTGTTGCGCGTCTTGGGCAACGATGCCGGAATTGCCGACACCATAAAACTCAACGCGTCGTGCGTGCATCAGAATGGCAATCGCGTTTTCCAGCTCGGATTCTTTCAGGAAGCGGCGCTCGCCCAAAAGGGAGGCTGCGGCATTGCCCAAGACTTTTTCAACCACGCTGCTCATGTTGTCATCGGCGTTCAATTCTTCATGAACGTAAGGCATGCCTTCATGACCGATGCTGGCAGACAAAGCGAGTTTGAACTCAGGCAAGCCTTTGTAACCCAAACTGCGGCAGAAACGGATTACTGTCGGCTGACTGACGGATGCACGCTCGGCGATTTCCGCCACAGCGGCATGAACAAACCATTTCGGCTCGGCCAGCGCAGATTCGGCAACTTTGCGTTCTGCGCCGGAGAGATTGGACAATGATTCGCTGATTTTGCTTAACATATACTCTACCCTTTGATTCTTTGACGTTCAGGACAAGGCACATTTTCGTACCCTGCCCTGCACCGCCGTTTGTGTGTTTAAACGTTATTTAAATGATTGTCTAATGCCACCGTCGCGCCGACGATGCCCGGAAATTCGCTCAATACGACATACACGGGGATGGCGGCAAGATAAGCTTCAAAGCGGCCTTTGTTTTCAAAGCGGCTGCGGAATGGAGACGTTTTAAAGTAATCCAACACGCGCGGGATAATCCCGCCGCACAAATACACGCCGCCGCGCGCGCCCAAGGTCAAAGCCAAATTGGAAGCGACCGTACCCAACATGGCGCAGAAAATATCCAAAGTCTGACGGCAAATCGGCGATGTTCCGCTCAATGTCTTATCGGTAATTTCAGAGGGCTTCAGACGGCATTGTTTGATGTTGTCGCGTTTGGCCAATGCTTCATAAATTAGGCTTAAGCCTGAGCCGCTCAAGAAACGCTCGGCAGAAACATGACCGTATTTGTTTTTAGCGTATTGCCAAATCAACACTTCCATATCGTCAAACGGCGGGAAGCTGGTATGGCCGCCCTCGCCTGCCAACGCTACCCAGCCGGCAGCGCTGTGCACCAAACCGCTGACACCCAAACCGGTACCCGGGCCGATAACGGCTTTAGGCGCAAATTCGATTGGTTTTTGACCGCCGATTTGTATCAAGTCTTTCTTATCGGTTTGTGTTACCGCCAAAGCTTGGGCGGTAAAGTCGTTCAACAGAATCAACGTTTCAAAACCCAAAGCCTGACGGGTGGTTTCGATGGAAAATGCCCAGTGGTGGTTGGTCATCTGCACCCAGTCGCCCAAAATCGGATTGGCAATCGCAAAGGCGGCGTGCAAAACTTTCGGACTGCCTGCGCGTTCCAAATAAGTTTTGACGGCATCGACGATGGTGACGTAATCCTTGCAAGGCAAGACTTCAGCCTTTTCAATGACCTGTGGTGCAGTTTCAAGTGCAAAACGGGCATTCGTACCGCCGATATCGGCGATCAAACGAGGATAAGCCTCAGTGTGCATAGTAGACATGGCAGTTAATTCCTTGGTGATTGAGAATCAGACTGGTCGGATATTCGGTGTCAGCCCTTGCAGCAGCCTTATCGAATACCGCTTTTTTCTCTGCGCCTTGAATGGCCAAAAATACATTCGGCGTTTTGGCAATCGCACCCAAAGTCATGCTCACACGTTCATGCGGCGCGGTAACCGGCGTTGTATGAATCAATGTCGGGTCATTGGCTTCATTGATTGCGGCCTGTAATTGAGGCGCTTGAGGGAACAACGACGCTGTATGCCCGTCTCCGCCCATGCCCAACACCAGTACGTCAGGTTGCTTATAATGTTTCAATGCGTAAGCAACGACAACTTCAGGTTGTAATTCAATTTCAGACTTTCCGTCTTCAACAACAGGAATCCATGTGGCAACGGCCGCGTTATTTTTGAGCAGATATTCGCGTACCAAGCCTGTATTGCTGTCGGCATGCGTGGTCGGGACGATACGCTCGTCCACCAAAGTAATACCGACATTTTGCCAATTTAAATCTTTTTGTGACAAAGCCTCAAAAAACGCAATCGGCGAACGACCGCCGGAAACAGCCAAAACCGCATGGCCTTTCTCATTCAACGCGGCTTGTAATGCGGCGGCAACGGCATCGGCGAGAGCTTGCGCGGCAGTTGCAGCGTTTTCTTGTTCGTGCCAAACAAACATGTTTCGTCCTTTCATGGTTTCAGACGGCCTTTTGTTGGAAAACAAGGCCGTCTGAAAGAAATATTATTGCTCTTCGTGCCACTTGTTGCCGTCACGGGCCAACAGCGCGCGCGCAGCTTCAGGACCCCAAGAATGGGCTTCGTAAGCATGTGGAGGCGTTGTATTGTTCGCCCAGTTTTCCAGGATAGGCATCACATATTCCCAAGCGGCTTCGAGTTCGTCACGACGGTTGAACAAAGCAAGTTTGCCGTTAATCACATCCAGCAGCAGACGCTCATAAGCCTCGGCGCGGCGGCCCTCTACGGCTGTACCCAAGTCCACGCCAATCGGCGTAACTTCGACTTTGTTGCCTGCCCCCGGAGTTTTCACTTGTGTGTAAAGGCGGACGGATTCGGTCGGTTGTAGTTCAATAACCAAACGATTCGGCGCAGGTTGGCTGTTGTCAAAAATATGGTTTTGCAGCGGACGGAAGTTCAACACGATTTCCGCCACTTTGCCTGCCATGCGTTTGCCGGTACGCAGGTAGAAAGGTACGCCCTTCCAACGCTCGTTTTCGATTTCGGCTTTGATGGCGACATAGGTTTCAGTGAAGCTGTCTTGCGGAATGTTGACTTCTTCCAGATAGCCGTTCATGCCGTTTGCTGCAACATATTGGCCGCGAATAACATTTTCGTTGACGGATTCAATGGTCAGCGGTTTCAGCGATTTGATGACTTTCACTTTCTCGTCGCGTACGGCGTCGGCATCCAAGCTTGCAGGTGCTTCCATCGCAGTCATACAAAGCATTTGCATCAAGTGGTTTTGCACCATATCGCGCAATGCGCCGGTAATGTCGTAGAACTCGCCGCGTTCTTCTACGCCTAACTGCTCGGCGATGGTCAGCTGTACGCTTTCAATATATTTGTTGTTCCACAAAGGCTCGAACATCACATTGGCAAAACGCAAGGCCAACAGGTTTTGTAGGCTTTCTTTACCCAGATAATGGTCGATACGGTAGATTTGCTCTTCTTTGAAATAACGGGCCACATCTGTATTGATTTGCTGGGAGGAGGCCAAGTCCGTACCCAACGGTTTTTCCAAAACCACGCGCACGTTATCGGCATTCAAACCGATTTCGGCAAGGTTTTCACAGGCTTGCGCAAAGAATTTCGGCGCAGTTGAGAGATAGATCGCGACATTTTCAGTATTCTTGCGTGCTTTTACCAAGTCGCCCAAGGCAATGAAATCGCCTTTCTCTGTGACATCGACTTTTAAATACTCGATACGTTGGATAAACGACGCCCACGCTTCATCTGAGAAGTTTTGTTTGACATGGATTTTAGAATTCGTTTCCACTTTAGACAAAAAGCCGGCGGTATCCAATTCGCTGCGGCTTACACCCAAAATACGACCTTCGGGATGAAGCAAACCGGCTACATGCGCCTGATACAGGCAAGGCAAAAGTTTACGCATTGCCAAATCGCCGGTCGCGCCAAACAACACCAAATCAAAATTTGTCTGTGTACTCATCGTTTCATCTCTCGTTGAGGAAGCTTGCTTCAAAACTTTTGGACTGTCGTCATCCATAAAAATCAATTAAAATCAAAAGCCTTTAAGCAATAAGCAGTAAAAAACCAATCGCCCGCACCAAAATTTCAAACAAGCGGGCTAGTGAGTAGTAATACTACACATGGCTACAGATTTTGTCCATTCTCATTTTTACAAATTGTTTGATTTAACATAAAAGTTTGATGACTTTTGCAGCCTGCCATTTTACAAATTGACTATACCTCGATTTAAATCAAATTTCTTCCACTTAGCGAATTATTCTGTAACAAAATTACAGAATTTGTACTATAATACGCAGACACTTCGAAGAGGAATCTTCAACATTTCAGACGGCACTCATTATTTATTCCCACAGCTCCAGGCCGTCTGAAAAACACCCAATACAAAAATCAGAAACGCGCAAACAAAATTCCTATCACATCGTTTTGCCAGGAGACAGCACATGAACCCCACTCCTATTCACCCTAAACTCGCCGAGATTACCGAGCGCATCATCGAGCGCAGCCGCCCGACGCGTGAAAAATATCTGGCGAAAATCCGCAGTGCCAAACAGATGGGACGCTTAGAGCGCAACCAACTCGGCTGCAGCAACTTGGCGCACGGCTATGCCGCCATGCCCAAAAGCATCAAAATCGAAATGCTTCAGGATACTGTTCCCAACTTAGGCATCATCACTGCCTACAACGACATGGTTTCCGCACACCAACCGTTTAAGGACTTCCCCGACCAAATTAAAGACGAAGCGCAGAAAAACGGCGCGACTGCACAAGTCGCCGGCGGTACGCCTGCCATGTGCGACGGCATCACGCAAGGCTATGCCGGCATGGAATTGTCGCTGTTCTCCCGCGACGTGATTGCCATGAGCACCGCTATCGGTCTGTCTCATCAAATGTTTGACGGCAGCCTGTTTATGGGCGTATGCGACAAAATCGTTCCCGGCTTGATGATCGGCGCTTTGTCTTTCGGCCATATTCCGGGCATCTTCGTTCCGGCAGGCCCAATGTCCAGCGGTATCGGCAATAAAGAAAAAGCCCGTACCCGCCAACTTTTCGCAGAAGGTAAAGTCGGCCGCGATGCGTTGCTTGAAAGCGAAATGGGCTCTTACCACAGCCCGGGTACTTGTACTTTCTACGGTACCGCCAACTCCAACCAAATGATGATGGAAATGATGGGCGTGCACCTGCCTGCCGCTGCCTTCGTCCACCCTTACACCGACCTGCGCGAAGCCCTGACCCGCTACGCAGCCGGACACCTCGCGCGCGGCATTAAAAACGGCACCATCAAACCATTGGGTGAAATGTTGACCGAAAAATCCTTCATCAACGCCCTGATCGGCCTGATGGCGACCGGCGGCTCGACCAACCACACCATGCACCTCGTTGCCATGGCGCGCGCCGCAGGCGTGATTTTAAACTGGGACGACTTCGACGAAATTTCATCCATCATCCCATTGCTGATCCGTGTGTATCCAAACGGCAAAGCCGACGTGAACCACTTTACCGCAGCCGGCGGCCTGCCTTTCGTCATCCGCGAATTGCTGGACGCAGGCCTGTTGCATGACGATGTCGATACCGTCGTCGGACACGGTATGCGCCACTACACCAAAGAGCCTTTCCTCATCGACGGCAAACTCGAATGGCGCGAAGCCCCTGAAACCAGCGGCAATGAAGACATCCTGCGCAAAGCCGACAACCCGTTCTCCCCAGACGGCGGTTTGCGCCTGATGAAAGGCAACATCGGTCGCGGCGTGATTAAAGTGTCCGCCGTGCGCGAGGGCTGTCGCATCATCGAAGCGCCTGCCATCGTGTTCAACGACCAACGCGAAGTGTTGGCTGCGTTTGAGCGCGGCGAGTTGGAACGCGATTTCGTCTGCGTCGTCCGTTACCAAGGCCCGCGCGCCAACGGTATGCCCGAATTGCACAAACTGACCCCGCCTTTGGGCATCCTGCAAGACCGCGGCTTCAAAGTGGCGTTGCTTACCGACGGCCGTATGTCCGGCGCATCCGGCAAAGTTCCGGCCTCCATCCACATGACGCCTGAAGCCCTGATGGGCGGCAATATCGCCAAAATCCGTACCGGCGACCTGATCCGCTTCGACTCCGTTACCGGCGAACTCAACGTCCTGATCAACGAAGCCGAATGGAACGCCCGCGAAGTCGAACGTATCGACTTGAGCGCCAACCAACAAGGTTGCGGCCGCGAACTCTTTGCCAACTTCCGCAGCATGACCAGCAGCGCAGAAACCGGTGCCATGAGCTTCGGCGGCGAATTTGCCTAAACCCTTTTCAGACGGCCTTTTAAAACAAACAGGCCGTCTGAAACCATGTTAACGAACCTATTACGATACAGTCCCCAACGGAGACCTAAAATGTCCAAACTGACCCCACGCGAAATCCTGACAGCCGGCGCAGTTGTGCCGGTAATGGCGATTGACGACTTGAGTACTGCCGTCGATTTATCCCATGCCCTTGTCAAAGGCGGCATTCCCACCCTCGAAATCACCCTGCGCACCCCTGTCGGCCTCGACGCCATCCGCCTGATTGCCAAAGAAGTACCCAACGCCATCGTCGGCGCAGGTACGGTAACCAATCCCGAACAGCTCAAAGCCGTCGAAGACGCAGGCGCAGTTTTCGCCATCAGCCCAGGTTTGCACGAATCCCTCGCCAAAGTCAGCCACAACAGCGGCATCCCCCTGATTCCCGGCGTTGCCACTCCGGGCGAAGTCCAACTGGCTTTGGAACACGGCATCGACACCCTCAAACTCTTCCCTGCCGAAGTCGTTGGCGGCAAAGCCATGCTCAAAGCCCTGTACGGCCCTTATGCTGATGTTCGCTTCTGCCCGACCGGCGGTATCAGTTTGGCATCCGCACCCGAATACTTGGCGCTGCCTAATGTCTTGTGCGTCGGCGGCTCATGGCTGACTCCGAAAGAAGCCATCAAAAACAAAGACTGGGACACCATCACCCGTCTTGCTCGCGAAGCTGCCGCTTTGAAACCCAAAGCCTAATCAGGTCATAAGGTTAAAAAAAAGGCTGTCTGAATATGATTTCAGACGGCCTTTTTATATCAATTAAGCCAACACTTTCCGTGCCGCTTCCACACCCCAATACAAAGCCTCTTCAAATACCGAATAGCTGCTTAAGTCACTGTGTGCAAATAATAATCCAGAATTTCGGTTTCTGATTTTTAATAAAGCCTCATCGCTTAAATAGCCGGGTTTCGGCACGCTCATGCCATGCCCGCGAACGGTAATGTCAACATGGGAAACATGCCGCCAAAAGCCTTCGCCGTAAGCGGTAAGCAGATCTTGGGCGGCAAGCTGGAGCAGCTCTTCGTCGCTTGCTTCAAGCAGCTGGCGGCGGACGGCTTGTGGCGTATCGTGGTTGAGCGCGGCATAGGTGGTAAAAATCGTGCGTTCAGGACGGGCAACCCGGATAAGCTGGTTGGTCGCAACAACATAGCCCAGCCCTTGGCTGCCATAAACCACATTGTCCCACGCAAGTTCGCTATTGTTTTTTTCTTTCGGAAAACTGTGCAGTTCAAAATTGGAAACCAGCCATGGCGCGTATTCGGGAATGTCCAGACCAAATTGTTCGGGAGATTCAATAACGCGGGCTGCAACCATCAGCGGCATGGCGGAGATAACGTGTTGCGCGGTTACGGCAACGGTTTCCCCTTTTGCATTATCACGCAGCCACACTTCAATCCGGCCATCCGAAAGCGGTTTGATTTTGACGGCAGAAGCATTAATTGAAGCAGGCTTCTCCAAACGGATACTGCTTTCAGACGGCCATTGCCAGTCCTCCTGCAAACCGGCATGACGGCGCAAGCTTTCAGAAAGATGCGCCAAACCTTCGGGCCAAGTGAGGACGGTTTCCGCGCTGTTGCGGGCGGCAAAATAATGCAATCCGGCAAAGGCAGACACTTGCCCAATACCTTGCCCGTAATCGTCGCGGCAACAATAATCGAGATACCATAAAAGCTCGGGCGAGTGGTAGCCCTCCTGCTCAAGCCATTGTTTGAACGTCAGATTATCGAGTTTGCGCCATGTCTCATCGGCCGATGACAGCGCAATCGGAATGGCAAAAATTTTCTTACCGTCATTGCCGTAAACCTGTTTCAGACGGCCTATCAAATCAAAAAACCGTTTGGAGTCCGCATCTTCTTTCGGCAATAAATGTTCCACCCATTTATCCTGATATAAAAGGCGCGATTCGGGCGCATAAACCAAATCGGTTTCCCTAAAGCTGCCGTCCGACTGCAAAATACCGAAATCTGCCAGCATCTCGCGCACATACACGCTTTCTTTCGACGGCAAAGCCAAATAATGCGCACCGCTCGGCGCTTTCAGGCCGGCTGAAGACGTATAGGCGGCATTGTTGCCATTGCGTTCAAACCCTTCTGCCAATAATACATCGCAGTGATTATGCTTCGCCAAATACCACAACGCCCCCAAACCAGCCGCACCGCCACCGAGTATCAAGGTATTGCATTCATAACGACGGGTCGGCTGATTGATCAATTCTCCGTCGCGCAACAAATGCCCCAACGGCAAGCCGACACGGTTAATAGAAACCGGCGGTTTGCGATTGAGGTATTTATAAGTCTGCCAAGAAAAAGCAGTGGCAGCGCCAAGCGCGGCAGTATAGCTGAGAAATTGACGGCGGGTTAGCATAATAAATTATTGCTTTTCAGTATTTTTTTAGGAAAGCAAGTCATACACCCCTTTCTCTGTAAGATACCCATTATTTCCAAATGCCTTCATGTTATAGAACCGATAACACTTAACCAGCAATAAATTAACATCTCCTGAAATATCAAATGGCGTATGCTTGGCGTTGAACTTTTGCCCCTCTTGCCAATATTGATAAAACTAAAATAAAGTCAAATCACTGCCTCTATTTACAACCGTCCAATCCACCCGTTCCGCCGCCAACTCCCTGTACAACACTTCCTTCACTTTTTCCAATTTCATACCGCCGCAGATAAATGCGTCAATGGCGGCGAAACGGTGTTCCGGCCAAGTATGGATACTGATATGGGACTCGGCAAGCAGCAAAACGCCGGTTACGCCGCCTGCTCCGCCAAAGGTATGGAAATGTTCAGTTAATATGGTGGCTTCTGCGGCCTGTGCGGCAGCTGCCAAAGCGGTTTTCAGACGGCCTTCATCTTTTAAGATGGCTTCGTTGCAGCCGTATAAGTCCAATAGGCCATGATTACCGGGCATGTGTGTCATTTATGGCCTCCGGAATAGCCGCTTGAATAACCGCCGTAGCTTCCTCCTGAATGAACTCGGCTACTGTCATCATCCAAATCAGATAAATCTGCATAATTCATCATCGTAATAAAAACAATCAAAGCCATTGCACAAATAACATATCCCACTCGAGAGATACTCTGTTCGCCATTTTCATCTCTCTTCCGTCCAACTATAAAAAGAGCATAGACACCCCAACCGATAAGAAATATATCGAACAGTATATCGAAGCCATTCATAAACAATGACGGAATATTGACGATAACCAAAATAGCAATCATCAGAAGTCGTAATTTTTCATCGATATCATCTGCACTCATTTTCACGGTGTAAGATGATATTTTATTGGTCAATTCAAATGCATCCGCAATTTCCCGATAAGTAATGGGGGTACTTTTGCTCCATGACATTTCGTGACTGTTTAGTTCTGCGCCAAGCTTTCGACTTCGCCCATCTCGGTAGTCGCTGTAATAATTCAAATCACCGCTTCGGACACGCCAATAAAACGCTCCGCTGGCAATCCTGACCCGTCCGCCATAGTCATAAAGTTTGCCATAGCCTTGCGGTTGGCGGTTGCGGTCGAGGCGCGGCCAATCGTTCAAGGTTTCGGAAATATTCCAACCTTCATCAGCTTCAACCAGCCATAAGAAACCCTGTGTAGGATTGTAAAGCAGATACTCTGTCCACTGCCCTTCTGGTGCCAATGTATGTTTGGCTCCTTTGAACAAGTTATCAAATGTTTCCTGCGCATCTGTTTCTAAATATCGGATTGCGCCGATAACATGAAACTCTTTATTTTTCAGACGGCCTATCGAGCCGACAGGCAGAGTAAACATCGTATTTTGGGACAAACGCAGATTGTTGGCGGTAATAAGCTCCGCTTTATCTTTGCCGACTGCCAATTCGCTGCCGCAACTTTGACAGTTCAGATGAGAAGTCAGACCGTTCACCCAATGAATGGATGAGCCGCAGTTAGGACAGTTTTCTGAAGTAATACTGCCTTTCAGACGGCCTGCGCTTTCTTTAATTTCATCTTCGTGGCGCGTGTTTTCCAGCTTCAAATCATCTAGGTTTACCATCCTCCCGAAGAAAGCTTCGGGTGTTGTGTTGCTGTAATCGAGCGTGATGAAAAGGTTTTCGCAACGCCAGTCGGAAACCCGATTTTCTGTATCCTCTTTCAAAAAAAACGGCAATTCGCCCTGCGCGGCGGCACGTTTCAAACTGATTTTGCGGACATCGGAGGCAATATAGCGCTTATCTTGAAAAGTCAGCTCACTAAATCCGGCTCGCGTGTCTTCAAATTTCGGCGGATTATCGATTTCGACCGGCATGGTCATCACATATAAATCGCCCGCCTCTGAAAGCCAACCTGCCCTACCGTCGTCAAATAACGCATACCATTCATTCCACGCACCATCGTCGTATTGCACCTGAAGCCGTCCAACCAAGGTAAAGCGTTGCGCGACAAATGTGCCGCTGGTTCCGATTTGCAACGGACTAAAATCTTCCAGCAATGCGGAATCGCGGCCGGAATCGACAACGCCGTTATCTTGCCGCACCAGCATGCTGTTGCAATAGCCGCACACCAGCGTCACAGCAGAAGCAGAATGCGCTTCGACAGGTGCGCCGCAGCTTGGGCAGTCGGTTTTGAAGAAAGGAGTTTGAGACATGGATTTGCTTTTTCAGAATGGGTTGGGATGTTTCAGACGGCCTTAACGTTTATATCAACTGGTTTTATCAATGATTTCAGATTAGAAACAAACCAAATCGCCGAACGGACTCACTCAAATGATTCAAAAGGCCGTCTGAAACCTTTTCACAGAAGCAGTTCAACGCTTCTTTGAATGATATTTTTCAGACGGCCTTCAATTGATTAACCAATCAACTGTTTCAACACTTCAGCCTTGGCCTTATCAAAATCTTCTTGCGAAATCAAACCGCCATCCAGCAAAGACTTGAGTTTCATCAATTTCGCCTGCGGATCTTCGGCAGCCGGCTGAGCATTTTGCTGAGCCTGTTGCACATTCGGCTGCATCATGCCTGACATGGCACCCGCCATCGCCTGACCAATACCGGCACCCACGCCCAAGCCTGCACCGATTCCGGCAAGTCCGCCTTCATTTTGTGCCGCAAGCGGGATGGATTCGGCGGTTTGATATTGGGTGTAGCGTCCCAAATCGCCGATAACGCCCATCGAAATTTTCTTATCCAACGCAGCCTGAATAGACGCAGGCAAGGTAATGCTTTCAACAGTGAAATTTTCTAACGCCAAACCCAGCTTGGCAAATTCCGCACCGAGCAATTCGCCGATTTTTTGCGACAGCAAAACTTGGTTCGCCGCCATATCCAAGAATGGGATACCGGAGCTGCCAAACGCGGCCGCCAATTGGGTGACTGCAATATTGCGCAGCTGGTTTTCCAAGTCTACACCGCTGTATTGCGCCGCCACGCCGCTGACTTCTTTGAAGAATTTTGCCGGATCGCTGATGCGGTAAGAATACATACCGAACGAACGCAGTTGCACCGCGCCAAACTCGGCATCGCGCACGGTAACAGGTTGGGATGTACCCCATTTTCGTGCGAGCTGTTGTTTGGTATTAAAAAAGTAAACATCCGATTTAAACGGGGATTCAAAGAGCTTGTCCCAGTTTTTCAAGTTGGTCAGCACTGGCAACGTTTGCGTATTAAGCGTGTAACGCCCCGGACCGAACACGTCGGCGGTCACGCCTTCATCGACAAACATCGCCATCTGCGCCTCACGCACAGTCAAGCTCGCACCGTTTTGGATCTCCTCATCGGCAATCGGAAAACGCCACATCAGCAGGCTGTCATCGGGATTCGGCCATTGAATGACGTCGATAAACTGTTTCTTGATAAAGTTGAACATTTCAACTCCTTATAAAATAAATCGGGATACAAAATTCAAGGTATGGGTATTCAAGTCAAGCAAGCAGCGTTCAAAATGCCGATCGAGATGGACACTGCACCAAACAACGCGCCGACGGCGACATTATTACCAATGAGTTCTGCGGTAGCGCCTTTAATCATCATTGTTGCAGCAAAATAGACAAAAATCTGAATCACTGCTGCGGCAAATCCCCACAGGATAAAATCGATGAAGCTGACACTGTGGGCAATACTTGAGGCAAGCGTCAGACAGAAACCGACCAACGCGCCGCCAAACGCCAAGGCGCAGGCAAGGTTGCCGTTTTTAATCAGGCGCAATTCTTCGGCAGGGGTAATCCGCAGATATACGGCACCGAAAACTACAGTCATGGCAACACCTGCCAACATATATTGCAGGTAAAGCAGATATTGGGACAGAGAAATACTCACGATAAGATTCCTTGTTTTGCAATAAAGTGATTATGCCATATTTTTGAAGATAAACCCTTCGGAAATATGGCATTTTTAGAAGCGCTTCAGGCCGTCTGAAACGGTCAGATTTTTTAATTCATGTTTTATTGTGATAATTGTTGACGATTTTTGTATATTTATGTAACTATTGCGCACCGCTATTTATTAGAACAAAGAGGAGAATATGAGCATACTCGCCGCCATCCGCCCTAAAGAGCCTTTGCTCCATCTGCGCTGGTTTGACATGCTGATTGTGACCGCCATCCTGTTCGGTCAATTTGCCTACCGTTCTACCCAACTTTATATCGCCAGCCTGATGCCGCAAGTGAAGACAGCCTCTGCTACCGAAGAAGTGCGCGATACTGCGGTAACCGGCGTGGCTTATTCGGAAAACATGAGCCTGCAGCTGACGCTGCTTGCTATTGCTCTGGTTTACCTCGTTATCCGCCGTTTCGACTTCAAACAGTTGCCGATTCGCTTTAATTTAGGCGTATTGTTTTGGACACCTGTAATTTTTATCCTGATGGGTCTGACCGCCGATGCGGTAACTTCGTTAAGCGGCGGCTACAATTACTTTACCACCGAAATTTTCCAATACATCAAACCATTATCCATCTTCGACAAATTCGCCGCCCTTGCGCCGATGGCCATCCTCTACGGCCTTTTAAACGGCTTTTATGAAGAATTCTGTTTCCTCGGTCTTTTGACCTGCGTGGAAGACAAATACAAATGGCAGGCATTGGCCTATTCGACCTTGGTGCGCGTCTCCTTCCATACTTACCAAGGCATGCTTTGGGCGACCGTTATCGGCGTTGTTTTCGGCTTGATGTACTACTTCTTCTACAAATACAAAGTCAAAAACCTGCTGCCGTTTTTCCTGATTCACGCCTTGGCAGATATCTTCGGCTCCGGCTTCATCTATTTGATTTGCGCTTAATAGCAACGGTTGGATGAATAAACAAGGCCGTCTGAAACATTATTGTTCAGACGGCCTTTTATCATCTATCGGTTTACTTAATCAAAGTAATTGCCACATCCGCATCTTCGGTTGCAACAGCCTCAATCACTGCATCGCCGCCAAACCTCAACACCGAGCCTGCGCCGACCGTATGCTTTTCAGTCTGATTCAACGTCACGTCAAAGCTTCCTTTTCCAACGGCAAAAATCAGCGTTTTAAAACCCGGATGATCGTGCGGTTTAATCTGCTCCCCTTTCTTCATGTCTTTCTTAACAACCATGTAATTTTCGCCGCTGAAAATTTTACCGTTTTCGGAAGAAACCTCTCCCAAAGGCGCGGCAGAAACGGCAATGGAAAACAAAGCAGACAGCAATACAGCAGGAATATTAGATACTTTCATGACAAGCCTTTCTTAAAACAGGGCTTCCATTCTATAAAAACCCGCTTTATTATTCAATAACAATTCTCATTTCCTAATAAAAAGGCCGTCTGAAACCCAACGATATTTTTCAGACGGCCTGATTGACCTGTATAATATTTTCTTATTAATAAAATCGCTTTACATACCCATCAAATGGAAACCATCAGAAAAGATCCGCTCGGCTCGGCATGGGTGGTTATTGCCACGCTCGGCTTTACCGTCATGAACCTCTCCGTCAAAGCCGCCTCTACACATTTCGGTTTTTCCAGCGGCGAGCTGGTCTTTTGGCGCATGCTGGTCTCCACCCTGTTCTTAGGCATCATGGCCAAAGTGCAAGGCAACACATTTTCCACGCCGCATTGGAAAACCCATCTCAACCGCAGCGTCATCGGCACGCTTGCCATGATGTGCACGCTTTATTCCGTCATACATCTGCCGCTGGCAACAGGCGTCACGCTCAACTACACCTCCTCCATCTGGCTTGCCATCTTTTCATTTTTCATTTTAAAAGAACGAATTACGCTTTATACCCAAGCCATTCTGGTTATGGGCTTTATCGGCGTTATCCTGTTGCTCAATCCATCTTTTCAAGGCGGACAGGAATTTGCCGCACTGGTCAGTTTGGCAGGCGGCGCCATGTCAGGCTGGGCGTATTTGCAAGTGCGCGAACTCTCGCTTTTGGGCGAACCGGGCTGGCGCGTGGTGTTTTATCTGTCGCTTACCGGTCTGATTATGTCCGCCATTTGGAGCTGCTTTACCGGCTGGCATCCGCTGACCGTGTCTTCCCTACCCTATCTGGCCGGCATCGGCATCTCCGCCATGATTGCCCAACTGGCCATGACCCGCGCCTATAAGGTCGGCAAGAAATTTACCGTTGCCTCGCTTTCCTACCTGACCGTCGTTTTCTCCGCCCTGTCCGGCGTACTGCTTTTCGGCGATAAAATCACTTGGCAGGAAGCCGCCGGCATGGTTATCATTGTTGCAGGCGGCGTGTTCAGCAGTTTTACTCCGGTCTCAATCAAAAAATTCCTGATGAAGCAATAATTTAACAAGGAGAACACCATGATTTCCATCCGCGAACAATCTTACGGCTTAAACGTAGCGCTGTACAACGAGTTCACTTTGGACGATTTCCGCCAATTGGAAGAAGCCTTGTTGGCCGAAAAACAAAAAGTCCATCTGCCCGACATCCTGTTGGACTTGTCCATGCTGAAAGACTTCACCATCGATATGGCGGTCGAGCAAATCAAATTCCTCAACCAACACGAAACCGACTTCGGCCGCGTTGCCGTCATTACCGACGACATCTGGATCAAACTCGGCGCGCGCCTTTCCAGCCTCCTGACCAACCAACACCCAAAATATTTCAGCGATGCCACCGAAGCACAGGCTTGGTTGTTGGCAAGCAATTTGAAATAAAGACAAGGCCGTCTGAACGCATTACCTGAGCAAATTCAAAACCGCTTAGGCTCAAAATCAACGGCATCACAATATTTTTCAAAGCATAAAAAAAGGCCGTCTGAAACCTTGCAACCTGCAACGTTTCAGACGGCCTTTCATCGTTTTTATTCAAAAACTTACATGACATCCAATACATCAATACCCAACAACTCCAAGCCTTGTTTCAGCGTATCGCCGGTCAGCTTCGCCAGTTGCAGGCGGCTGTTGCGGGTTGCGCCTTCTGATTTCAGTATTGGGCAGGCTTCGTAGAAGCGGCTGAACAAAGTGGCGATTTGGTAGAGGTAGGCGGCGAGGTAGTGCGGATATGCCGTGTCCGCCACGCTTTGCAGTACGTCTTCAAATTTCAGCAGCTCGGCGGCAAGCTGTTTTTCCAGCGGTTCGGTCAAAACGGTTGGCGCGGTCGCGTCCCATTCGCCGGCTTTGCGGAACACGCTTTGCACGCGGGTGTAGGCGTATTGCAGGTAGGGGGCTGTGTTGCCTTCAAACGAGAGCATGGCGTCCCAGTCGAATACATAATCGCTGGTGCGGTTTTTGCTCAAGTCGGCGTATTTGACCGCGCCGATGCCGACGGTTTTACCGATTTTTCCTGCTTCGTCTGTGCCCAATTCAGGATTTTTCTCTTTCACCAAAGCGGTGGCGCGCTCGACAGCTTCGGTCAGCAGGTCAACCAGTTTTACAGTATCGCCGCTGCGCGTTTTGAACGGTTTGCCGTCTTTGCCCATCATGGTGCCGAAGCCGATAAACTCGGCTTTTGCATCTTCCGGCAGATAGCCTGCTTTGCGGGAAGTGGTGAAAAGTTGTTCGAAGTGCAGGGCTTGGCGGTGGTCGACGACGTACAGCAGGCGGTCGGCTTTCAGACGACCTATGCGGTAGCGCAGACACGCCAAATCGGTGGAAGCATAGAGGAAGCCGCCGCCTTGTTTTTGCACGATAAACGCGGCAGGTTCGCCCTCTTTGTTTTTGAACTCGTCCAAGAATACGACTTTCGCGCCGTCGTCTTCGACTGCCAAACCTTTTTCGACCAAATCATCGACCACGGGTTGCAAATCGTCGTTGTACTTCGATTCGCCCGCCACGTCTTCTGGGCGCAGTTTCAAGCCCAGCGTGTCGTAAACGGCTTGGGCGTGCGAGAGTGAAATATCGACAAACTGTTTCCACAATGCCAACACGGTTTCATCGCCGCCTTGCAGCTTCACAACGTATTCGCGCGCGGTGTCGGCAAAGGCAGGGTCTTCGTCAAAGCGCACTTTGGCGGCGCGGTAAAACTGTTCCAAATCCGCCAGCTCAAACGCGGCATTGTCTTTTTGCTGCTCAACTAAATAAGCGACCAACATGCCGAACTGCGTACCCCAGTCGCCGACGTGGTTTTGACGGATAACGGTGTTGCCCATAAACTCCAACACGCGCGAAATGCTGTCGCCGATGATGCTGGAACGCAGATGGCCGACGTGCATTTCTTTGGCAAGATTAGGCGAAGAATAGTCGATAACGACGGTTTGCGGTTTGTCGGTTTTGCGGACGCCCAAATGGCCGCTGTGCAGCGCGTGGGAAAGGTTTTGCGCCAAAAAGTCGGCGCGCAGGCGCAGGTTGATGAAACCCGGGCCGGCCACTTCCGCGCTTTCAATCACGGCGTTATCGGCCAATGCTTCGGCCACTTTTTGCGCCAATTCGCGCGGATTTTGTTTGGCTTTTTTCGCCGCACCCATCACGCCGTTGATTTGGAAATCGCCGAAATCGGGATTTTTCGCCGCCTGCAATACGACGGGGCTGTCAGACAAACCGGCAGCGGCAAAGGCTGCTTGGGCTTCACGTTCGACGGTTTGGTATAAATTCATGTTGTCGGTCTCTATCAATTCAAATCAGGCGGTATTTTAAAAGAATTTCGGGCTTTAAAACAGGGCAAGCTGCAATACTTTTCCAGCGGCTTGTTATATGATTGCATTCTGATTCAACGATTTTGCCGTAAAGGCCGTCTTAAAGGAAAAGCCATGAACCCCAAAAATACGCTTTGTCTGATTGTCGATATTCAAGAACGCCTGCTGCCCGCCCTTTCCGGCGCGGACGAAATGTTGGAACGCTGCCGCCTGCTGATTCAAGGTTTGACGGCTTTGGACATTCCCTTTGCCGTAACCGAACAATATCCGAAAGGTTTGGGCAACACCGTATCCGCCGTATCGTTACTTTTGTCCAAAGGTACGCCTGTTGTCGAAAAAACCCGATTCTCGGCGTTTTTACCTGAAATTCAGGAAATATTACGCAAAAACGACATTAAAAACGTTATTTTGGTGGGTGCGGAAGCGCATATCTGTATGCTTCAGACGGCCTTGGATTTGAAGGCGCAAGGTTATGCCGTATCCCTGCCTTTTGAATGCACCGCCTCGCGCACAACGGCCAACCGCGACAATGGGTTGGCGCAACTGAGCCGTCAGGGCATTATCATTTCCAATGTCGAAAGTATTTTGTTCCAACTGCTCGGCGATGCCAAACATCCGGTCTTTAAGACTATCTCCAAACTGATTCAATAACAGGCCGTCTGAAATGCAATACACCATCCGCCCTGCCCTGCGCCAAGACTTGCCCGCCATCGTCGATATTTACAACAGCACCGTGGCCACGCGCCAATCTACTGCCGATTTGTCGCCGACCACGGTTGCCGAACGCGAAATATGGTTTGCCGCGCACACGGACAAACGCCCGATCTACGCCCTTTACGATGCCGACGGTACAGTCTTAGCATGGGGCAGTTTCAGCGACTATCATCCGCGCTACGCCTACCACATCAGCGCGGAAGTCAGCATTTATGTCCGCCACGATATGCGCGGCGCAGGCGTGGGCAAAATCCTGTTGCGGCACATGCTCGAACGCGCGCCATCCTTAGACATCCACAACGTCATCGCGCTTGTGTTCGGCCACAACTATCCGAGCCTAAACCTGTTTCACCGTTTCGGTTTTAAAGAATGGGGGCGGCTGCCGCACGTCTGCGATTTGGAAACCATGTTGGCAGACGTGGTGATTTTGGGCAAAAGGATTGTCGATTGATGACGACAAAGGCCGTCTGAAAACTGAATTCAGACGGCCTTTTTTACGGCAAAACCTTTATTCCGGTTTCTTCGCCAGCATGGTGACGAATTTAAACTGAATCGGATTGCCGAATTCGTCTTTCGCGTGCATCGAACCCAGCTCTTCCTTGTATTCTACCAATTCCCAATCCTTATAGTATTCGCGCAGCTCGCCTTCGCTGAATTTGAACGGGAACGGCATCGGGCAAGGGAAATCTTCCGTATCCATTGCAGAAACAATCAGGTTGTAGCCGCCGGAGTTGGTGTGTTCCTTCATATTGGCAATCACGTCAGGAACGTAACGCGGCATCAGGAACATAAACACCACGGTTGCCACCATATAATCGAAGTTTTCCTGAATATTGGCGGCATTGAGGTCGTATTCAAACGCGCGGACATTCAGTTCTTCGATACGCGCCAGCTCTTCCACGTTTTGAACCGCGTTCGGATTATTATCGACAGCGGTAACGTCAAAACCTTTCAAACCCAGATACAGCGCATTGCGGCCCTGACCACAGCCCATATCCAAAACCTTGCCGACGGGCACGATATCTTCGGCGGCGCGGACGGCCGAATGTGTCGCGCTCATGCCGTATTTCTTATTGAAATAGTCCGCCGCCTCACAGTAAAACGACAGTTGGATTTCCGTGTCTTGCGTTTGCGGCGCGATAAAGTGCCATGCTTGCGGATGGATAATCCAATCATCGCTTTCAGGCGTCAGTTCGTGCGTAGCCGTAATATTGCCCGCTTCGTCCACTTCATTGAAGTTCAGACGGCCTTGGAGGACATTGAGGCAGCCCCAAGTACCGGCGGCGGTATTGTGTTTGGACAATAAGGCTTCGGGAATCTCGTCCGCCGTCCACACCGGCATCTGTTTGTAACAAAACAATTCTTGCTGTTCGCTCATCATATTTCCTTTCTATTTTGACGGTTTCAACACAGCTTCTGCCAAGGCTTTCTGAATGGCAATCACACTCTTGTCGCTTTTAAACTGCAAGGTTTCGGTTGGCGCTTCGCTGGAAGAAACCCAAATCTTCAGCTCGGCATCCAAATCGAAATGACCCGAGGTTTCCACCGAAAAGCGCGACACAGAACGGTACGGAATCGAACGGTAAGACACTTTCTTACCGGTCAACCCCTGCTTGTCCACCAACACCAGCCGATATTCGGTAAACACAATCAAATCGCGCACCAGGCTGAATGCCATTTTTACCTGTTCACCATCAATCAGGATATTCGCCAAATCGCGTTCGACCGCATCGGCGTCTTTTTGCGAAGCATTGCCCAAAAGGCCGCTGAACAATCCCATATCTGCCTGCTTTCTATACGAGTGATAAGTGCAGGGTATTTTACACGCGCAAACCGTATTTGCCGATATTTCAGACGGCCTTATGTTATGATACCGCCTTATTCGACAAAGACATGCCCATGGATAAACCCGTTTACCTCTACACAGACGGCGCATGCAAAGGCAACCCCGGCGCAGGCGGCTGGGGGGTATTTATGCGCTACGGCACACACGAAAAAGAATTGTTCGGCGGCGAAGCCGAAACCACCAACAACCGCATGGAGCTGACCGCCGTCATCGAAGGCCTGAAATCCTTAAAACGCCGCTGCCAAGTCGTCATCTGCACCGACTCGCAATACGTCAAAAACGGCATGGAAAGCTGGATACACGGTTGGAAAAAAAACGGCTGGAAAACCTCCGCCAAGAAACCGGTCAAAAACGATGATTTATGGAAAGAGCTGGATAGTTTGGTTCAACAACACGATGTCCGCTGGACGTGGGTAAAAGGCCACGCCGGACACCCTGAAAACGAAAAAGCCGACGAGCTCGCTAATCAAGGGGCGGCAAAATTTGCATAACACTTCGTCTATGACTGCACTCAAACATCTCAAACCATTCTTTTGGATTACCGTCATGGCATTGATTTGTGTGACGCCCATAGCGCTGATGTTCGCCTATTCGCCCTTTCATGATGTCAATGATTATTTTAACTTTGGATTGTGCGATCACGTTAAGAGTGTCGAAGAATGTGACGACTTAATCACGCCCGCCTATTTATTTTGGTGGTTTATACCCAAACCGTGGCTTTTCGCATTCATCACGCTGACTGCTATTTACCTCATTCTAAAAATCCTGATTGAAATCATCCGATTCCTATTCAGACTGAGAAAGAAAAACCCATGACCTGCCCCATCTGCACTGCCGACAACGAAGATATTTTGCTGCAAACGCAAAACCTGCGCGTTATCGCCGTCCACGACGAAGCCAGCGCACCGGCATTCTGCCGCGTTATTTGGAATGACCATGTTTCCGAGATAACCGACCTTTCCCCTGCCGAACGCAACGAAATCATGGAAATGGTGTATCAGGTTGAAGCCGCAATGCGCCAAGTCTTCCGCCCGGCCAAAATCAATCTGGCCAGCCTCGGCAATGTTGTGCCCCACTTACATTGGCACGTCATTGCCCGCTTTGAAAACGACGCCAACTTCCCCGCG
The DNA here is from genome assembly GCF_051958425.1 of Neisseria sp. P0013.S005. Classification (NCBI taxonomy): domain Bacteria; kingdom Pseudomonadati; phylum Pseudomonadota; class Betaproteobacteria; order Neisseriales; family Neisseriaceae; genus Neisseria; species Neisseria sp. P0013.S005. The sequence continues at coordinate 125,907 of NZ_JBQCVL010000005.1, forward strand.
CCGATTTGGGCCGCGCCCGTCCGCGAACACGGCATGACCTTGCCCGAAAATTGGCCGCAACAAATCAAAAACTTAATCGCTTAAACTTTCAGACGGCCTGTAAGGTCCGACACGCCAAGTTAAGGCCGTCTGAACATATAACGAAAGGAAAACCTCAATGAACTCCACCACGCGCCGCCATTTCTTACGTACCTGCTCTGCCGCGGCAGGTGCAGGGTTGTTGCAAGCCTGCGGCACAGGCACGACCACCACGCCGCAAACCAAAACCACTTCTACCACCGCGAAAGCCAAAACCGTGCAACCTAAGCAACCCCATCCGCCACGTTCCGGCGACAACCTCCTGCGCGTTGTTGCGCCGTCAGGCTTCGCCGAAGACCCCAACCGCGTGACCACCGGCCTGACCCGCCTCTACAACGCAGGCTTTACCGTGACCAACCAACAGGCAGGCAGCCGCCGTTCCCAACGCTTTGCCGGCAGCGACGCCCAACGTGCCGCCGACTTCCAAGACGTTGCCAACGGTCGTGTCGAAACGCCCAAAGTCTTGATGGGCCTGCGCGGCGGCTACGGCGCGGCACGCATCCTGCCGCAAATCGACTTTGCCTCACTCGGCGCCAGAATGCGCGAACGCGGTACATTGTTCTTCGGTTTCAGCGACGTGTGCGCCGTCCAACTTGCCCTGTTGGCTAAAGGCAATATGATGAGCTTTGCAGGCCCGATGGTGTATAGCGAATTCGGCAAAGCAGACCCCAGCGTCTTTACTATGGATTCTTTCATCCGCGGCACGACCAACAATGTCAACATCGTTGATGTCCCAACCATCCAACGCGCCGATGTCAACGTCGAAGGCACATTGTGGGGAGGCAACCTCAGCGTTCTCGCCTCCCTCGCCGGTACGCCTTACATGCCCGATATTCAAGGCGGCATCCTCTTTATCGAAGACGTCAGCGAGCAACCCTACCGCATCGAGCGTATGCTCAACACGCTTTATCTGTCAGGTGTTTTGCAAAAACAACGCGCCATCATCTTCGGCGATTTCCGCATGGGTACCATCCGCGACGTGTACGACTCCAGCTACGACTTCTCCGCCGTCGTCAACCACATTTCACGCACTGCCAAGATTCCTGTGTTGACCGGTTTCCCATTCGGCCACATTACCAACAAAACCACTTTCCCGTTGGGCGCGCATGCCAAAGTCCGCAGTACCGGCAACGGCGGTTATTCCGTCACCTTCAGCGGCTATCCGACACTGAACCCGTCCGCGCTGACACTTGACAACCTGCTGCCGCCTCCTGTTCCGACTTACGACAGCACCATCTACCGCGACAGCATTACTGAAGAAGTTACCGAATAAGGCTTGTTCAAATCAAAAAGCCGTCTGAAACCCAGTTTCAGACGGCCTTTTTATATCTTCATCTTAACCGTAACGTCGTTGGAAATCTTTCATAAAGTCAGCCAACGCGTTCACACCTTCAAGCGGCATCGCATTGTAAATGCTGGCACGCATACCGCCGACGGTTTTATAGCCTTTGAGCAGGCACAAGCCCTGCAACTCGGCCTCCAACACAAAGCGGCGGTCCAAGTCTTCGCTTGCGGTTTTGAAGACCACGTTCATTTTGGAGCGCGCATCAGGATGAATATCGTTGATGTAAAAACCGCCGCTGCCGTCTATCGTCTCATACAAGGTTTGCGCCTTTATTCGATTGACCGCTTCAATTTTTTTCACACCGCCCTGCGTTTGCAGCCAGCGGAACACCAAACCCGACATATAAATCGCATAAGTAGAAGGCGTGTTGTACATACCATCTCGGTTGATGTGTGAACGGTAGTTGAACACATCGGGAATATCGTTCGGACAACGCTCCAGCAAATCCTCGCGGATAATGACCACGGTCGCACCGGCAGGGCCGATATTTTTTTGTGCGCCGGCATAAATCAAGCCGTAATCGGATACATCAAACTCACGCGACAAAATCTCGCTCGACATATCGCACACCAGCGGCGGCAGGCCGTCTGAAAGTTTGGGGACGTTTTGATACTGCAAGCCGTTGACGGTTTCATTAATCGCAAAATGAACAAACGCAGAATTCGGGTTGACATCCCAATCCTCCACCGCAGGCAGGTTTTTATAGGCATATCGCTCGCCGCCATGCGCAGCCAAATAGATTTCGGCATTGCTCAAACGGCTCATCTGTTCATAGGCAATACGGCTCCAGTTGCCTGTTACCACCGCGTCGGCAGTCGCAAAACCATGCGCCAAATTCATGGCCACCATATTGAATTGCGTGGTCGCTCCGCCCTGTAAAAACAGGATTTTATAGTTGGAAGGAATATTCAAAAGCTGGCGCAAGTCTTGTTCAGCATGATGCAGAATGCTCAAAAACATATCCGAACGGTGGCTCATCGCCATCACGGGGAAACCCGTACCGTTGTAGTCGAGCATTTCCTGTTGCGCGGTACGCAATACCGCTTCCGGCAATACAGCAGGACCTGCGGAAAAATTGTAAATCGGGTGTGCGGACATGGCGGCCTTCTTTCTTATTCGGTGGGTATGAAGAAATTGTAGAACCGCCTTGCACATTGTGCAAGCACGAAAAATCAGGAAATACAAGGCCGTCTGAAAACAAAGCAATACCAATTCTTTGTTTTCCAAAAAAATTTCAGAAACACCATATCAAAACTTGTCAACAATTTCCTTTTCAGACGGCCTCACTCTTCCACCTTCCATTTAAGCAATCACTTCAAAAAATCCACGCCAAATCAACACTTTTCTTTTATCTTGAAAACAGTTATAATAGGCCAATTTTTCAAATCACACGAAAAATGGCCGCGCGGCCATTTTTTTGTTTATGTACTTCTGGAGAAGCATGGATATTCAAAGCATTCTTGATAAAACCCTGCCCGGCTTGGGCTACGAGCTGGTCGATTTCGAACTGACCGCACAAGGCGATTTGCGCGTTTTCATCGATAAAAAAGGCGGCATCACCGTCGAAGACTGCGCCACTGTCAGCAACCATCTGAGCCGCGTGTTTATGGTTGAAGACATCGACTACAAACGTTTGGAAATCTCCAGCCCGGGCCTTGACCGTCCGCTGAAAAAAGCCGCCGACTTCGTGCGCTTTACCGGCCAGAACGCCAAAATCAAAACACGCCTGCCGATTGATGGTCAGAAAAACTTCATCGGCCGCATCGAATCTTGCGAAAACGACATCGTTACCGTCTCTTTCGACGGCAAAACTGCCCAAATCGAATTGAGCAACATCGACAAAGCCCGTTTGCGCCCCGAATTTAAATTTTAAAAACCGATTACTTGGAGATTCTAGAAAATGAGTCGCGAAATGTTACAGCTGGCCGAAGCGCTGGCAAGTGAAAAAAACGTTGAAACGGAAGTCGTATTCAAAGCCCTTGAATTCGCCCTCTCTACTGCTGCCAAGAAAAAAGCCGACCGTGAGCACATGGACGTGCGCGTCGAAATCGACCGCGATACCGGCGAATACCAAACCTTCCGCCGCTGGCTGATTGTTGCCGATGAAGACTACACCTACCCTGATGTAGAAAAAACCATCGAGGAAATCCAAGAAGAAATTCCCGGCACTACCATCCAAATCGGCGAATACTACGAAGAGCAGCTGCCAAACGAAGGCTTCGGCCGCCAAGCCGCGCAAACCGCCAAACAAATCATCCTGCAACGCATCCGCGACGCGGAGCGCGAGCAAAACCTGAACGAGTTCCTCGCTTCTAAAGAAGACATCGTTTCCGGTACGGTAAAACGTGTCGAGCGCCACGGCATCATCGTTGAAGTCGTCGCAGGCAAACTTGACGCCCTGATTCCGCGCGAAGAAATGATTCCGCGCGAAAACTTCCGCAGCGGCGACCGCATCCGCGCCCTCTTCCTGCGCGTGGACGAAATCGGCAATACCGGCCGCAAACAAGTCATTCTGAGCCGTACCAGCGGCGACTTCTTGGCCAAACTCTACGCCAACGAAGTGCCTGAAATTGCAGACGGCCTATTGGAAATCCGCGAAGTAGCACGCGACCCTGGTCAACGCGCCAAAGTTGCCGTTAAAGCCAACGACCAACGCATCGACCCGCAAGGTACTTGTATCGGCGTGCGCGGTTCTCGTGTTAACGCCGTGAGCAACGAATTGTCCGGCGAACGCATCGACATCGTATTGTGGTCTCCTGAGCCTGCCCAATTCGTGATGAATGCGCTGTCTCCTGCCGAAGTAAGCCGCATCGTAATTGACGAAGACAAACACGCTGTTGACGTAATCGTTGATGAAAACCAACTGGCGCTGGCCATCGGCCGCGGCGGTCAAAACGTCCGCCTGGCTTCCATCCTGACCGGCTGGCAGCTGAACATCATGACCGTTGAAGAAGCCGACGAGCGCAATGCTGCCGAAGACGCGGTTATCCGCAACCTCTTCACCACCCACTTGAACATCGACGACGAAACCGCCGATATCTTGGTGGAAGAAGGCTTTGCCACATTGGAAGAAGTTGCTTACGTTCCAGCGGCAGAATTGCTCTCGATTGACGGCTTTGACGAAGAAATCGTTGAAACCCTGCGCAATCGCGCACGCGATGCGATCCTGACCATTACCATCGCCGCAGAAGAAAAACTGGGTGAAGTGTCTGAAGACATGCGCAATTTGGACGGCGTAGATTCCGATATGTTGCGCAAACTGGCCGAAGCCGGTGTTACCCAACGCGATGATCTGGCCGAATTGTCTGTTGACGAATTGGTCGAAATTACCGGTGTTGACGAAGAAGAAGCCAAAAAAGTGATTTTGGCTGCACGCGAACACTGGTTTACTGAAGAAAATAACTAAGGGGGTACTGAATGAGTAATACAACCGTAGCGCAATTTGCCGCCGAACTAAACCGCCCCGTCGATGATTTGCTTAAACAATTGAAAGAAGCCGGGGTCAACAAAAACAGCGGCAATGACAGCATAACCACTGACGACAAACAACTGTTGACTGCTTACCTGCAAAAGAAAAACGGCAGCAACAGCGGCACCATCAGCATCCGCCGCAAAAAAACCGAAGTCAGCACCGTTGACGGCGTAAAAGTGGAAACACGCCGCCGCAGCCGTGCCGTTACCATTCCTTCTTCCGAAGAATTGGCTGCGGAAGCCAAAGCCAAAGTAGCAGCGGAAAACCAAAAAGCCGAAGCAGAGAAAGCAGCCACTCAAGCTGCCGAAGAAAAAGCCAAAGCTGAAGCAGAAGCTGCCGCAAAGGCCGAAGCCCGTGCCAAAGCAGAGGCCGAAGCAGCCAGGCTGAAAGCAGCCAAAGCCGCACCAAAAGCGGAAGGCAAACCTGCCGAAGCCAAAAAAGAAGAAGCCAAACCGGTTGAAGCCGTAGAAGCTAAGACCGAAGCAAAAGTTGAAGCTAAAGCAGACAACAAGCCGTCTGAAAAATCCGTTGAAGCTGAAAAACCAGCCGAAGCCAAAAAACCTGCCAAAGCCAAACAAGACAAAGGCAGCAAAGGCAAAGAAGCGAAAAAGACCGCCAAACCTGCCGCTCCTGCCGTACCGCAACCTGTCGTCAGCATGGAAGAACAGGCTCAACGCGATGAAGAAGCCCGTCGTGCTGCCGCCCTGCGTGCGCATCAAGAAGCCTTGTTAAAAGAAAAACAAGAGCGTCAAGCACGCCGCGAAGCCATAAAACAACAGGCCGAGAAAGACTCAAAACCTACTAAAGAAGCCAAATCAGGCGAACGCAATAAACCTGCCGAGAAAGCCAAAGCAGTATCCGGCGAAGGCAAATCCGAACACAACGCGCGCGGTAAAAAAGAAGACCGTCGTGACCGTGATGAAGACACTCAAGGTCGTAACGCCAGAGGCAAAGGCGGCAAAGGCGGCCGTGACCGCAACAATGCACGCAATGGTGACGACGAGCGCGTACGCGGCGGCAAAAAAGGCAAAAAACTCAAACTTGAGCCAAACCAACACGCCTTCCAAGCGCCGACCGAACCTGTCGTACACGAAGTTTTGGTACCTGAAACCATTACCGTTGCCGATTTGGCACACAAAATGGCCGTTAAAGGCGTTGAAGTGGTTAAAGCCCTGATGAAAATGGGCATGATGGTAACCATCAACCAATCTATCGACCAAGACACTGCCCTGATTGTGGTGGAAGAACTCGGCCACATCGGTAAACCTGCCGCAGCCGACGACCCTGAAGCATTCTTGGATGAAGGCGTTGAAGCAGTAGAAGCCGAAGCATTGCCGCGTCCGCCGGTTGTTACCGTAATGGGTCACGTTGACCACGGTAAAACTTCCCTGCTGGACTACATCCGCCGCGCCAAAGTGGTACAAGGCGAAGCGGGCGGCATTACCCAACACATCGGTGCATACCACGTTGAAACCCCTCGCGGCGTGATTACCTTCTTGGATACTCCGGGTCACGAAGCATTTACCGCCATGCGTGCGCGCGGTGCGAAAGCAACCGATATCGTGATTCTTGTGGTAGCAGCCGACGACGGCGTAATGCCTCAAACCATCGAGGCGATTGCCCATGCTAAAGCCGCGGGCGTGCCTATGGTGGTAGCGGTAAACAAAATCGATAAAGAAGCCGCCAACCCAGAGCGTATCCGCCAAGAGCTGACTGCGCATGAAGTCGTGCCTGACGAATGGGGCGGCGATGTACAGTTCATCGACGTTTCCGCTAAAAAAGGCCTGAACATCGATGCATTGCTCGAAGCCGTCTTGCTCGAAGCCGAAGTTTTGGAACTGACTGCCCCAGTCGACGCACCTGCCAAAGGTATCATTGTTGAGGCTCGTTTGGACAAAGGCCGCGGCGCGGTTGCCACATTGCTGGTTCAAAGCGGTACGCTGAAAAAAGGCGATATGCTGCTGGCCGGTACTGCATTCGGTAAAATCCGTGCAATGGTTGACGAAAACGGCAAAGCCATCAATGAAGCCGGTCCGTCTATCCCTGTCGAAATCCTCGGCTTATCCGACGTACCGAACGCAGGCGAAGATGCAATGGTATTGGCCGACGAGAAAAAAGCGCGCGAAATTGCCCTCTTCCGTCAAGGTAAATACCGCGATGTACGCTTGGCCAAACAACAGGCCGCAAAACTGGAAAACATGTTCAACAATATGGGCGAAAACCAAGCCCAATCCTTGTCCGTCATCATCAAAGCAGACGTACAAGGTTCTTACGAAGCTTTGGCGGGCAGCCTGAAAAAACTGTCCACAGACGAAGTGAAAGTGAACGTGTTGCACAGCGGTGTTGGCGGTATTACCGAATCTGATGTCAACTTGGCCATTGCTTCCGGCGCATTCATCATCGGCTTTAACGTCCGTGCAGATGCTTCCGCACGCAAACTGGCTGAGAATGAAAACGTGGAAATCCGTTACTACAACATCATTTACGATGCCATCGACGACGTGAAAGCCGCCATGAGCGGTATGCTCTCTCCAGAAGAGAAAGAGCAAGTAACCGGTACGGTCGAAATCCGTCAGGTTATCTCCGTTTCCAAAGTCGGCAACATTGCAGGCTGTATGGTTACCGACGGTGTGGTCAAACGTGATTCCCATGTCCGCCTCATCCGCAACAACGTGGTTATCCATACCGGCGAGTTGTCTTCTTTGAAACGCTACAAAGACGACGTCAAAGAAGTCCGCATGGGCTTCGAATGTGGCCTGATGCTCAAAGGCTACAACGAGATTATGGAAGGTGACCAACTCGAATGTTTCGACATCGTCGAAGTTGCTCGTACTCTGTAATCAGACAGGCCGTCTGAAAAATCAGAAGCAGGTTTTGCAATGCGAAATCTGCTTCTTTTTTCAGACGGCCTTTTTACAACCATTCATAGTTTGAAACTATGGAAATTAATGTGTGGTATATAAGAAACAAAACAGCCGCACAAGGCAAAGCCATTTGGCAAAGGAATAGACGGCAGACAAAGTCTGATAAAGCTCTCTATATATTGTCATATCTTAACGTTTCTGTTGTTTTTATCAAATTTCGGCACTAGTATATACAGCCTAAACACAATACAAATTAAGCAATACCGGCCATATGCCGGATACGTTTACTTCCTTGTTACTCTCATCAATATCTAAAGAAAATATCATGACAATCAAAAAAGCAATGCGCAATTTGAATTACGACATTTAGAGCAATTACAGCCATCCTCCCTTGCACAAGCAACAACAGGCACGTCGGGAGATGACGTTTATTATGTAACCCGCAGCGACGATAAAATCATTGAAAACCCAAATGGCAGAGATGATACGGTTTACAGTTGAAAACCGGCGATGATTGGGTCTTAACCATCAAAGATACAGGCGACACCCTGACCATCCATGACATTGTCAACAATAATGTCGACAGCTTTGTATTCGGAAACGGTAAGAGCTACACCGCCGACGAAATCAGCAAAGCACTGATTACAGAAAATACACAAAACAACGGTATCCTGTAAAACTCAAAGTCCGTCTGAAACCTTAATTCAGACGGCCTTAGTCCTTTGCTGATTTATTTATCGTTCTGCTATATAATTATTCTCATTCGAATTCACAAGAAAGAATAAAAATGGATGCCTTAAATCTCCTCACCACGCGTCGCTCTTCCAAAAAACTGACTGCTCCTGCACCCAATGCCGAGCAACTGGAACAAATGCTGCAAGCGGCAACACAAGTACCTGATCATGGCAATATGCGCCCTTTCCGCTTTACTGTGATTCAAAGCGAGGCCGGCTTACAACGTTTCCGCGAGCTGTTGAGCAAGACCGTTACCGATCTCAACTTCGGCGATGATGCCATGAAAAAGGCCGAACGCGTCGGCAACATGGCGCCTATGATTATCGGCGTTACATTTACGCCAAACCGTGAAGTGGCAAAACCCAAACCTGAATGGGAGCAAATGCTGACTGCCGGCTGCGCCGCCTATGCTTTACAACTGGCTGCTTCAGCCCAAGGCTTTGACAATGTTTGGATTACGGGCATTTGGGTCAACAGCCCATTGTTGCGCGAAGCATTTGAGTGTGCTGACAAAGACAAAATCATCGGCCTGATGATGATTGGTTCGCCAACCGAAGAAGGCGGCGGCCCGAAAAATACCAGCTTGGAATGTTTTACAACTTATTGGTAAAGCCTGAAAACACTAAGGCCGTCTGAAAACCTGATTTAATGGTTGTTCAGACGGCCTTTTTATATCTATTATCGAAGCATCAAGCCGGATACATAAACGCTTCAATTTCTTCCAAAGAAATATCCGCCGTCGCGCCATGGCGTGAAGCCACCAATGCACCCAACGCACAAGCAAAAGCAATGGCTTCTTGAGGAGGCGCATTGTTCAACAGTTTGTAAGTCAAGCCGCCAAGAAAACTGTCGCCGGAGCCGACAGTATCCACCACTTTGACACGGAAACCGCAATGACGGTATAACTCGCCGTCCTTATACAAAACCGCGCCATGGCTGCCCAAAGTCACGCAAAGGATTTTGACGCCGGTCAGCTCAACGAGGTAGCTGATATTTTGCTCGATACTGTGATAAGGAGAGCCGTAAGCCGCAGCCAATTCATACAACTCATCATCGTTGAGTTTGACCATATCGGACTGTTTCATGGTCTCCAACAAGCGGTCAATATCGTAATGGGGCTTGCGCAGATTAACGTCAAAAATTTTGAATTTGGCTTCTTTCAGCAAAACTGCCAAGCTTTTACGCGAAACTTCATCACGGGTTGCCAAGCTGCCAAAAACGAACGCATCGGATTCTGCCACACGTTTGATTGCCGCATCATCAACCGCAATCCTGTCCCACGCGCAAGGATAGACAATCTCATAAGACGCACTGCCACACTTATCCAAATGTACTTTCACCAAGCTGGTCGCACATTCATGACAAACCTGCAAATAATCAGTGTTGACGTTTTTGCTTTGAATCTGGCGTAGCAATTCTTCGCCATCGGCATCATCGCCACGACGGCTGATGATGGCAGTATCGATACCCAAAGACTGCAAACGAACGGTAACATTCAGGGGTGCACCACCCAATACCTTTCCGTTTGGAAAATCGTCCCACAGCACTTCGCCGAAACTGGTTACTTTCATTCTTGGCCTTCCTTTTTTGAGGTTGATTGGCAGGGTCTGCACGCCCAACAGATTTTTTGCAAATCATGTACTTGTAGTAAAACTCCAGCATCGGGGGCAAAAGTATTATGTTTTAAAATATTGGGACTGACAAGCAATTAAGGGCATATCAGACAATAAACTTGATTCATCACAAAATTATATTGTTCCTATTTTTTCTTTTTCTTTCACATTTATCCCTTTCTATTTCATTAAAACAAAATATTCTGAAATTTAAATACAAAAGGCCGTCTGAAAACTGATTCAAACAATTTTCAGACGGCCTTTATCGAATTATTGCAGTGTTTAGACTACAACTTCTTCTTTTTTCTTCACTTCTTTGGCAATGTTCTCACGACTCAAGCCAAACATCAGCAAAAGCGGGCTGGCAACCAATACGGAAGAGTAAATACCGAATACGATACCGATGGTCAGCGCCATAGAGAAACCGTGCAAGGCTGCGCCGCCAAACACCAGCATAGAAACAACCATTGCCTCGGTCGAACCGTGGGTAATGATGGTACGGCTCATGGTTGCAGTAATCGCGTTGTCGATGACTTCCGGCACAGTGTGGCCGCGCATATGCGGCTTACGGAAGTTTTCACGAATACGGTCAAACACAACCACAGATTCGTTCACGGAATAACCCAAAACTGCCAAAACACCTGCCAAGACAGTCAGTGAGAATTCCCATTGGAAGAAGGCGAAACAGCCGAGAATAATCACGATATCGTGCATATTCGCAATAATCGCGGATACTGCAAAACGCCACTCAAAACGCATGGACAAGTAAATAATAATACCTGCCACCACGAAGCTCAATGCCATCAAACCATTGGTAACCAATTCTTCACCAACCTGAGGGCCGATAAATTCAACTTGGCGCAAGGTAACGTCAGGATTGTCTTTTTTCAGCAAATCCATCACTTGGTTGGACAGCTGGGCTGACGTTACGCCTTCTTTATTCGGCAGGCGAATCATGATGTGTTTGTTCGTACCCAATGCCTGAACCTGTACATCACCCATTTTCAGCGTATCGAGGCGTTCGCGCGTTTTATTCACATCCACGCCCTGCTGATATTGGACTTCCATCACCGTACCGCCGGTAAATTCGACAGAGAAATTCAGGCCTTTGGTTACCAAAAAGAACACGGCGGCGATAAACGTAACCAACGAAATAAAGGTCGTCAGTTTGCCGTAGCTCATAAACGGAATATCGCGTTTGATTTTAAATAATTCCATGTTTTACTCCTTGCCTTCTGCCATTTCAGCTTTCGGCTTCCATACCGCACCAATGGAAATATTCCGCAATTTGCGACGGCGGCCGTACCACAGGTTGACCAAAGCACGGAACACGACCACAGATGAATACATCGAAGTCAGAATACCGATACAGTGCACAACGGCAAAACCGCGTACAGGGCCGGAACCGAATACCAACAAAGCAATACCGGCAATCAAAGAGGTCAAGTTAGAGTCGACAATGGTTGCCCAAGCATGTTGGAAACCGAGGTTGATGGCCTGTTGAGGTGGTATACCTGCGCGTAATTCTTCACGGATACGTTCGTTAATCAATACGTTGGAGTCAATCGCCATACCCAATGTCAATGCCAACGCGGCAATACCCGGTAGGGTCAGCGTTGCCTGCATGGCAGACAAAATACCTACCAAGAACAAAATATTGGTACTCAAAGCGATGGTAGAGAAGAAACCCATCAGGCGGTAGTAAACCACCATAAACGCAGCAACGGCGGCAAAGCCCCATAAAGTAGAATTGAAACCTTTTTCAATGTTTTCCTTACCCAAAGACGGGCCGATGGTACGTTCTTCGACAATCTGCATAGGCGCAGCCAGCGAACCGGCACGCAGCAACAATGAAGTATCGTTGGCTTCGGCAGTTGTCATGCTACCGGAAATTTCCACACGGCCACCGGTAATGGCGGAGCGGATGACAGGCGCAGTCACAACTTCGGATTTACCTTGGTCGATCAACACCATAGCCATACGTTTACCCACATTGGCCGAAGTCAATTCGCCAAAAATGCTGCCACCTGCGCTGTCCAAGCTCAGGCTCACAGCAGGAGCGCCCATTTGGTCAAAGCTAGGTTGCGCGTCGTTGATGTTGTCGCCGGTCAGTTCAACTTGTTTGTTGACCAAAATAGTTTCCGGATGATCGCCACCGCTTGACAGTAACTCATAACCAGTCGGTACATTACCGTTTAAGGCTTCTTGCAGTTTAATCGGATCGTCTTCCACCATGCGTACTTCCAAAGTCGCAGTACGACCGATAATGTCTTTTGCTTTGGCAGTATCTTGTACACCCGGCAGCTGTACAACAATGCGGTCAAGACCGGATTGTTGGATAACCGGTTCTGCCACACCCAATTCGTTCACACGGTTGTGCAAAGTGTTGATGTTTTGCTTAACCGCATCAGAGCGTACTTTATTAATCGCCTCTTCAGACAGAGTCAGCACGATATTGTTGCCGTCTGCAACTAAAGTGGCTTCAGGGAACATTTTTTGCAACTGAGGTAAGGCCTTTTGTACATCGGCAGCATCTTGCAGAGGTACGGTCAGACCGTTTTCAGCCTGATGCACCGTACCGGTACGGATTTTTTCGCGGCGCAATTCGCGGCGGATGTCGCCGGCGTAACGTTCAAACGTTTTCTGCATCGCGGCTTTCATGTCTACCTGCATGGTGAAATGCACACCACCGCGCAAGTCCAGACCCAAGAACATCGGATTGGCTTTAATTTTCGCCATCCACTCAGGGCTGTCCGCCAAAAGGTTGAGCGCGGTAATATAGCCTTCGCCCAAAGTATTTTCGATGACATCACGCGCTTTCAGTTGCGTTTCAGTATCTTTAAAACGCACTTTCAGCGAGTTATCGACAATGAACATACCGTCCGTCTGAATACCTGCGCTTTGCAACGCAGAAGACACTTTAGACTGAGTTTGATCATTGATAACGATGGCTTGTCGGTTGGTCGATACCTGTACGGCAGGCGTTTCACCGAAAAGGTTGGGCAGCGAGTAAACAGCCGCAACCACAATCGTGAACGCAATCAGCAGGTATTTCCATAAAGGATAACGGTTCATGGTAAACCTTTGCTTTATTTATAAAGGCAAACAGCCGCACTCGGAAAATGAGGCGGCTTTTCGCAAAAAAACGGATTATTCGGCTTTCGCGGCAATCGCGTTGCGTTCCACTTCTACTTCGATTCTCGCACCTTGACCGATGTCGACAGTGTAGAATTGCTCGCCGACTTTAGTCACGCGGCCTTTGAAACCTGCAGCCAAAACGACTTTATCGCCTACTTTCAAAGCAGCCAGCATAGCTTGGTGTGCTTTGAATTTCTTTTGTTGAGGACGCATAATCAGGAAGTAAAACACCACCATAATCAGCAGTAAAGGGGCAAATTGAGCCACAGCTTGATTCATAATATATCCGTTCTTTTGAGTTTTAAGATAAAGTAAAAAACTGCATACAGCCCAAAACGCAGTTGGTCGGACTGTAAAATTGAGCTATTCTAAAGGCCGTCTGAAAAATTTCCAAGCATTTCCGTATTTATTAACCATATTTAGCAGTCCGTGCGACTCGTTCGAGACACACTTTCCATGCTTAAAAAAATCATTTGGCGCGTGCGTACCCTACTGCGTCGACTACTTGGCAAAAATGCCCGCACCGTATGGATTTCCCATCCGATATTTCTGCAGCACCAGCCGGGCACCAACCACCCCGACAAGCCAGAACGCATCAGCGCCATTCAAGCCGCCTTAAAAAAGGAAGGCATTTGGCGTCATCTGCAAACCGCTGAAGCACCCGAAATAAAAGATGCGCAACTGGCATTGGTCCACTCGCGCAACTATCTGCACGAATTGGAGGCCGCACAGCCGCTCCCCGGCAAAATCCACCGCATCGATGACGATACGGTCATCAGCCACGACTCCCTCCAAGCCGCCCGCTTTGCAGCCGGAGCCGTTGTCAAAGCAGTCGATATGGTGATGAACAAAAAGGCTTGGCATGCTTTTTGCGCCATCCGCCCACCCGGCCACCATGCCCACAGCAACAGCGCCAGCGGATTCTGCCTCGTCAACAACACCGCCGAAGGCGTGATGCACGCCATTGCCCAATACCGCCTGCAACGCATCGCCGTCATTGATTTCGACGCCCATTTCGGCGACGGTACGGCGGAGATTCTCCGAGACGATCCGCGCGTGATGTTTTTCAACCTGTTTGAAACCGACATCTTCCCCTTCCCAGAGGCGGAACAATACGCCGGCAGCAAAAATATGCTGCATACACCCCTCAAACCGGGCACAGGCAGCCGTATCTTCCGCACGACCATCCGCGAACAATGGCTGCCCAAGCTCACGGCTTTCCGTCCCGAGTTGGTGTTGCTTTCAGCCGGTTTTGACGGACACAAACAAGACGAAACAGGCCGTCTGAACCTGCATGAAGCCGATTTTGCCTGGCTGACGCACAAAATCGTCCAAGCAACGGCAAGCTGTCAGGGACGTGTCGTTTCCGTACTGGAAGGCGGATATACCTTGGAATCCCTGTCCAAATCCGCCGCCGCCCACATCCGCGTATTGGCAGGCTTGAGCAAGGCAGATTACGTCATCGCCTACCAAAAGCATTTGAAGCGCGGTAAAAGTAACAATCCTACGCAATAACGCATTTAAACTATCGACCCCAGGCCGTCTGAAAACATATTATCTGTTTCAGACGTCCTTTTCTTCATTTACACACCTTAATTTGAGCAAAGACAAACCATTTCCATATTATCAGTAGTAAAATAATAAAAATAAAACGTACAAATAAAAATAGTTCACACACCTCACTGTTACCCTTTCCCCAATTGACCGTCTTTTTCAGACGGCCTCCATTTAAAAAAAGGAGCGTTACAATGAAAGCAGCACGTTTTTACAACAAAGGCGACATCCGCATCGAAGACATTCCAGAGCCAACCGTAGCTCCGGGTACTGTCGGCATTAATGTTGCTTGGTGCGGTATCTGCGGTACCGACCTGCACGAATTCATGGAAGGCCCGATTTTCATTCCGCCTTGCGGCCACCCACACCCAATCTCAGGCGAGTCTGCGCCAGTCACCATGGGTCACGAGTTCTCCGGCGTGGTTTATGCCGTAGGCGAAGGCGTGGACGACATCAAAGTCGGCCAACACGTCGTGGTCGAACCCTACATCATCCGCGACGACGTACCGACCGGCGAAGGCAGCAACTACCACCTCTCCAAAGACATGAACTTCATCGGCTTGGGCGGCTGCGGTGGCGGCTTGTCTGAAAAAATCGCCGTCAAACGCCGTTGGGTACACCCTATTTCCGACAAAATCCCATTGGACCAAGCCGCTTTGATTGAGCCTCTGTCCGTCGGCCACCACGCTTATGTCCGCAGCGGCGCGAAAGCAGGCGACGTCGCATTGGTCGGTGGCGCAGGCCCGATCGGTTTGCTGCTTGCCGCCGTGTTGAAAGCCAAAGGCATCAAAGTCATCATCACCGAATTGAGCAAAGCGCGCAAAGACAAAGCCCGCGAATCCGGCGTTGCCGACTACATCCTCGACCCGTCCGAAGTCGACGTCGTCGAAGAAGTGAAAAAATTGACCAACGGCGAAGGCGTAGACGTCGCATTCGAATGTACCAGCGTGAACAAAGTTCTGGATACTTTGGTTGAAGCGTGCAAGCCCACGGCCAATTTGGTTATCGTCTCCATCTGGAGCCACCCCGCCACCATCAACGTCCACAGCGTCGTGATGAAAGAGCTGGACGTGCGCGGCACCATCGCCTACTGCAACGACCACGCCGAAACCATCAAACTGGTGGAAGAAGGCAAAATCAACCTTGAGCCTTTCATCACCCAACGCATCAAACTGGACGAATTGATTTCCGAAGGCTTCGAGCGCTTGATCCACAACAACGAATCCGCAGTAAAAATCATTGTTAATCCTAATCTTTAATCCTAGGGCTTAAAGAATAAACAGGCCGTCTGAAACTTTTCAGACGGCCTGCGTACTTGATAAATTCCCGAATGGCCCAATTCTATGCCGACCATTCACTTATCAAGAGTAAAACTCCATGAATCCAAAATAGGCCACACTCTTTCAAACATACACCCTCAATAACGGCGTAACCATCAAAAACCGCCTTGTCGTCGCCCCCATGACCCATTTCGGCTCACAAGCCGACGGTTTGATCAGCGACCAAGAGCGTACCTTCCTCAGCAACCGTGCAGGCGATATGGGCTTGTTTATCACTGCCGCCACTTTGGTTCAAAAAGACGGCAAAGCCTTTCACGGCCAACCTGAAGCCACAGGCGAACACTGCCTCGACAGCCTGAAAGAAACCGCACAAATCCTGCAACAGCAAGGCGCAAAAGCGATTTTGCAAATCCATCACGGCGGCTCCAAAGCCATTGATGACCTTTTGGACGGTCTCGACAAAATCAGTGCTTCCGCCAGCGAAGCCGAACACGCACGCGAAGCGACCGCAGAAGAAGTCGAAGCACTCATCGCCTCTTATGCGCAAGCCGCCGATTTGGCGCTTCGTGCCGGTTTTGACGGCGTGGAAATCCACGGCGCAAACGGCTATTTAATCCAACAGTTTTACTCCGCCCAAAGCAACCGCCGCAACGACCAATGGGGCGGCAGCTTGGAAAACAGAATGCGCTTCCCGCTGGCCGTTATCGATGCCGTGGTTGCCGTCCGTGAAAAACACCAGCGCGACGACTTCATTATCGGCTACCGCTTCTCCCCCGAGGAACCGGGCGATGACGGCTTAACCATGACCGAAACCGGCGCACTGATTGACGCATTGGTACAAAAACCGCTGCAATATCTGCACGTTTCCCTGTGGGAATTTGATAAAGAAATCCGTCGTGGCGGCGATACCGCCCAAACCCGTATGCAGTTTATCCACGAACGTATCAACGGCAAACTGCCGCTTATCGGCGTGGGCAACCTGTTTACCGCCGACCAAATTTTGGCCGCCTATGAAACCGGCTGGGCAGAATTTATCGCATTGGGCAAAACCGTGATGATTAATCCGCACATTGCCACGCAAATCCGTGAAGGCCGCGAAGATGAAATCGAAACGCAACTCGACCCGACGCGTGCCGACCATTACGGCTTACCCGACACCTTGTGGGGATTTGCCTCCAGCGGTACGCAATCATGGCTACCGCCGGTAAAAGGCGCGGAATGGAAACCGATGGATATTTAATCATCGATTCATAAACAAAGGCCGTCTGAAACTTTTCAGACGGCCTTTGTTTTGGTGCAAACATTGAATTATCAAGCATTTTTTTGTACAATTCCGCATCTTTCAATCTATTGCAGGGCGTGTTGCACACGCCCTTATTTTAGCCTGTTTTCCAACACCCATATCCTTCAGGCCGTCTGAAAAAACGGCCTGAACCTTTTTGCAAAGAAAACCATGTCCCAAGAAATCCTCGACCAAGTGCGCCGCCGCCGCACGTTTGCCATCATCTCCCACCCCGACGCAGGTAAAACCACGCTGACCGAAAAACTGCTGCTGTTTTCAGGCGCGATTCAAAGCGCGGGTACGGTAAAAGGCAAGAAAACCGGCAAATTCGCCACCTCCGACTGGATGGACATTGAGAAGCAGCGCGGCATTTCCGTAGCCTCGTCCGTAATGCAGTTCGACTACAAAGACCATACCGTCAACCTCTTGGACACGCCGGGACACCAAGACTTCTCCGAAGATACCTACCGCGTTTTGACCGCCGTGGACAGCGCCTTGATGGTCATCGATGCGGCAAAAGGTGTGGAAGCGCAAACCATCAAACTCTTGAACGTCTGCCGCCTGCGCAACACGCCGATTGTCACGTTCATGAACAAATACGACCGCGAAGTACGCGATTCTCTGGAATTGCTGGACGAAGTGGAAAACATCCTGCAAATCCGCTGCGCGCCCGTCACCTGGCCGATCGGCATGGGTAAAAACTTCAAAGGCGTGTACCACATCCTGAACGACGAAATCTATCTCTTCGACGCGGGCGGCGAACGCCTGCCGCACGAGTTCGACATCATCAAAGGCATTGACAATCCTGAATTGGAACAACGCTTTCCATTGGAAATCCAACAGTTGCGCGACGAAATCGAATTGGTGCAGGCGGCTTCTAACGAGTTCAACCTTGACGAATTCCTCGCCGGCGAACTCACACCCGTGTTCTTCGGCTCCGCGATTAACAACTTCGGTATTCAGGAAATCCTCAATTCATTGATTGACTGGGCACCCGCGCCGAAACCGCGCGACGCGACCGTACGCATGGTCGAACCGGACGAGCCGAAGTTTTCCGGATTTATCTTTAAAATCCAAGCCAATATGGACCCGAAACACCGCGACCGCATCGCCTTTTTGCGCGTCTGCTCCGGCAAATTCGAGCGCGGCATGAAGATGAAACACCTGCGCATCAACCGAGAAATCGCTGCCTCCAGCGTGGTTACATTCATGTCGCACGACCGTGAGCTGGTGGAAGAAGCCTACGCGGGCGACATCATCGGCATCCCGAACCACGGCAACATCCAAATCGGCGACAGCTTCTCCGAAGGCGAACAACTGGCGTTCACCGGCATCCCATTCTTCGCGCCGGAACTGTTCCGCAGTGTGCGTATCAAAAACCCGCTGAAAATCAAGCAACTGCAAAAAGGCTTGCAACAGCTTGGCGAAGAAGGCGCGGTGCAGGTCTTCAAGCCGATGAGCGGCGCAGATTTGATTTTGGGCGCGGTCGGCGTATTGCAGTTTGAAGTCGTTACCTCGCGCCTCGCCAACGAATACGGCGTAGAAGCCGTGTTCGACAGCGCATCCATCTGGTCGGCGCGCTGGGTATCGTGCGAAGACAAGAAAAAACTGGCGGAGTTTGAAAAAGCCAATGCAGGCAATCTCGCCATCGACGCAGGCGGCAACCTCGCCTACCTCGCCCCCAACCGCGTGAATTTGGGACTGACGCAGGAACGCTGGCCGGACATCGTGTTCCACGAAACGCGCGAGCATTCGGTTAAACTGTAAAATGCAAAGGCCGTCTGAAACTTTCAGACGGCCTTTTTTTCATTCGATATCAACCCAATAAATCCCAAGCAAACTTCCCAATGGTCAGGCACAGCAGCAACATAAATCCGTAACGCAGCTCAAATATTGTCTTATTTTAGCTTTTAGCACCTCACCAAACATTTTCGGAATAAATGTTGACTTTAACCTTAGGTCAAAGTTTATGATTCGTGCTCCTTCAGTTATCACATAGGCGAAAAACATGAAAAAACTTATGACTTTTATCACACTTAGCGCTGTTGCAATTTCAAATTATGCCCAAGCTAATGAACAACCGCATCAAGCACACATGAATATGTCAATGTCGACAGATTCTGCAATGCAACAAGAATTAATGCAAGGTATGAATCAAATGAATCAAGACATGATGGCAGCTGCGCAATATAAAGATCCTGATGTTGCTTTTGCAGCAGGTATGTTGCCACACCATATTGGCGCAGTAAAAATGGCGGAAGTTGAATTAAAATACGGAAAGGATCCTGAGATGCGTAAGCTTGCTGAGGATATTATTAACGCACAACAAGCGGAAATTGAACAAATGCAAAAATGGCTTAAAGCACACAACAAAAAAAGCTCCGTAAAATGATCTGACCCCAAAAGTTAGACTGATTTAGTTTAAGGACTGAGTTCTGTAATTCACAGAGCTCAGTCCTTTTAGTTTCCCCTGAATGCGCTCATGGTTGTAATAATGAATGTACTCATGAATCGTTTTTTCCAGTTGTTAGAACGTCTCAAATCATTTACCGTAATAACATTCCATTTTTAATCGTCCAATTGATGACCTTTGCCGAAGCGTTGGCCGCTAAAAAATCATAGCCGTAAAAGCGGACGAACACAAAAGCCAGCAGGCTGCCCGTCCCCGGCCCGAACACGCCGTCGTAAAACCCGATTAACGCGCCGAAAAACAAGCCCCATAAGGTTTCGCGGCGCGACAGCTTTTCAGTACGCGCCGTCTGCCCCAAGTCTTTTTTCAAAAAAGTGTACAGGCACATGGCAATCATGATGACCAGCATTGCCGGTTTCATGTATTGCACGGGGAAATACACCACCGTTTTCGCGCCCAAATATGAAGCGGCAAATGCCAACGCCGCGGCAGGCAGCAGCATTTTCCACGGCACGGGGATTCGGCGCAGGTATTGCCCCGTCGCAGTCAGCGTGCCGCAGCAGGAAGCAAATTTATTGACACCCATCACCGAAGCCACAGGCGTGGCGTTTGGCAATAGGTTGAACAATCCGGGAATCTGCAACAGTCCGCCGCCGCCAACCGCCGCATCCATCAGCCCGGCGGCAAAGCCGACCAATACCAGATAATAAAAAAACGAATCTGCAAGCATAATGTCCATCTCTAAAAAGCAAAGCGATTTTGCGCGTATTTGCCTGTCCTGACAACCTACAAGGCCGTCTGAAAACAAGAAACCATATTCTGTTTTCAGACGGCCTTTCTTTTTAAATTCAGCCACTCAAATTGCAGCTTAAAAATTTTTCCATTAAAATGCCGCCCCTTATCTTTCCTACACACCACAACGATTCCACCCAATATCAACACAAAGGCCGTCTGAAACTTTTCAGACGGCCTTATCCTATCCGCTCATGATCGATTTATTCGATATTTTGAACCTGTTCGCGCATTTGCTCGATTAAGACTTTCAGTTCAACCGACGCTTGCGTGCATTCGGCGGCGATGGCTTTGCTGCCCAAGGTATTGGCTTCACGATTCAACTCTTGCATCAGGAAATCCAAACGTTTGCCTGCGCTGCCCTTGCCTTCGGTAACGATGCGGCGTACCTCGGCGATATGGGTGCGCAAACGGCTGAATTCTTCATCCACATCAGATTTTTGAATAAACAAAGCAAATTCTTGTTGCAAGCGGTCATTGTCGATGTTGCCAACGGCTTCTGCCAAACGGGCTTTAACTTTGTCCATATGCGCCTGCAGCAGGCTTGGGAACAGCTCGTTCAAAGCATCCACAATCTCTTCCATAGCAGTCAGACGTTGCAGCAAATGTTCGCCCAGTTTTTTGCCTTCGCGTTTGCGGGCGGCTGTGAACTCTTTCAACGCGCCGGTCAATAAATCTTTAACACCTTTCGCCAAAGCCTCGGAGTCTTCGCCCTGCCCTGCCAAAACGCCGGGAAAACGCAAAACGTCGGCCACGCTTAGCTTGCCGAAATTGTGTTCCTTACGCCATTCTTTGTTCAAATGCGCCAGCTGTGCGACCAAATCCTGATTGACTTCCAAAGTCTGCCCACCAGAAGCCGCATCTTGCAGCTGAACGCGGCACTCCAGTTTACCGCGCGCCACAGCCGCGGCAATCTGTTCGCGCAATGCACCTTCCAAATAGCGCAACTCTTCCGGCATACGGAATTGGACATCCAAATAACGATGGTTGACCGCGCGGATTTCCAAATTAATCCGCTTGCCGCCGCATTCGCCTGCGGCATTGGCAAAGCCGGTCATGCTGTGGATTTGAATAGTTCGTCTTGTAGTCATGGTTTTACTCCGTTTCCAAATACGAGTGAAAGTATGGACACTATAACACACCCGACCGACGATTTTCAGACGGCCTTTGCTGCCAAATTCCTCTATAATTCAAGGCAACCTGTTTTTTATTCCCCCAAAAGGACCATCATGAGCGACTACACCCGCACCGGCCGCGCCGCCGACAGCCTGCGCAACATCAAAATTACACCCAATTTCCTGCCACACGCCGATGGCTCCTGCCTTATCGAGTGCGGCAACACCAAAGTGATTTGCACTGCCTCCATCGACGAAAATGTCCCACCGTTCCTGCGAGGTAAAGAACAAGGCTGGGTAACAGCCGAATACGGTATGTTGCCGGCGTCCACCGCCTCCCGTATGCGCCGTGAAGCCGCCGCAGGCAAACAGTCAGGCCGCACACAAGAAATCCAACGCCTGATCGGCCGCTCGCTGCGCGCCATCGTCGACATGGAAAAACTCGGCGAACGCCAAATCCTGATTGACTGCGACGTTATCCAAGCCGACGGCGGCACGCGTACCGCCTCCATTACCGGCGCCTACGTTGCCCTGCAAATTGCCGTGGACAAACTCCTTTCAGACGGCCTTATCAGCGAAAACCCCATCCGTGAAGCCGTTGCCGCCGTTTCCGCCGGCGTGGTGGGCGGTGTACCGCTTCTAGACTTGGACTATCCCGAAGATTCAGGCTGCGACAGCGACGTTAACATCATCATGACCGCGTCCGGCAAAATCATCGAAATCCAAGGTACGGCCGAAGGCGCACCGTTCAGCATCGAAGAATTGGGCAAACTGATTGCCCTCGCGCATAAAGGCATTACCGAATTGGTTCAACACCAGCAGGCAGCTCTTTTTGCCCGATAATCAGCAAGGCCGTCTGAAAACTTTCAGACGGCCTTTTTCAACAAAATCCTTTTATGCGCATTTACTCAAAAAAGCGCGTTCCATCCTTGAATTCCATGTAAAAAATAGTAATAATAACCCTTTTTCCAGCAAACCAAGCTGCCCGACAAACCCCACAAGAAAGCACGAAACATGGCGTTAATCGTACATAAATACGGCGGCACATCAGTAGGCTCGCCCGAACGCATCAAAAACGTAGCCAAACGTGTCGCCAAAGCCCGCGCCGAAGGACACGACATCGTAGTCGTCGTATCTGCCATGAGCGGCGAAACCAACCGACTGGTCGCACTGGCGCACGAAATGCAAGAACATCCCGATCCGCGCGAACTCGACGTCGTTCTCGCTACCGGCGAACAAGTGACCATCGGCCTGCTGGCCATGGCCCTGAAAGACATCGGCGTTGACGCCAAGAGCTACACCGGCTGGCAGGTCGCCCTCCAAACCGACACTTCCCACACCAAAGCCCGCATCGAAAACATCGACGACGAAAAAATGCGTGCCGATTTGGCCGCCGGTAAAGTCGTTATCGTAGCCGGTTTCCAAGGCATCAGCAGCGAAGGCGATATTTCCACGCTCGGACGCGGCGGTTCCGACACCTCCGCCGTTGCGCTCGCCGCAGCCCTCAAAGCGGACGAATGCCAAATTTACACCGACGTGGACGGCGTTTACACCACCGACCCGCGCGTCGTACCCGAAGCGCGCCGCATGGATACGGTTACATTTGAAGAAATGATCGAACTGGCAAGCCTCGGCTCGAAAGTCTTGCAAATCCGTTCCGTAGAATTCGCCGGAAAATACAAAGTGCGCCTGCGCGTACTGAGCAGCCTGCAAGACGGCGGCAACGGCACCTTAATTACCTTTGAAGAGGACGACAACATGGAAAGAGCAGCCGTAACCGGTATCGCATTCGACAAAAACCAAGCACGCATCAACGTACGCGGCGTACCTGACAAACCCGGCGTTGCCTACCAAATCCTCGGCGCAGTGGCCGATGCCAACATCGAAGTCGACATGATCATCCAAAATGTCGGCAGCGAAGGCACAACCGATTTCTCCTTCACCGTTCCACGCGGTGACTACAAACAAACCATCGAACTGCTGCAACAACGCCAAGACAGCATCGGCGCCGCCTACATCGACGGCGATGACACCGTATGCAAAGTCTCCGCAGTCGGCTTGGGTATGCGTTCACACGTCGGCGTAGCCGCCAAAATCTTCCGCACCCTCGCAGAAGAAGGCATCAACATCCAAATGATTTCAACTTCCGAAATCAAAGTATCCGTCCTGATTGACGAAAAATACATGGAACTGGCTACCCGCGTTCTGCACAAAGCATTCGACTTAGGCAACTAATTCCAGCCTATTAAAAAGGCCGTCTGAAAATTTATTTTTTCAGACGGCCTTTTATATTAAAACTTTGCTGTTTCAACACTCAATCCTTCCCTTCTCTCGAAAAATGCTCAATCTCAAATCCGCTCTGACGATAAGCTCGGAAACGGTCTCGGGCTTCGGCCAAATCTTCCAAGCTGTTGCCCACAATTTCAAGGATACGGTTTGGAATGGCCGGGGCTTGGCTCCAAAAATCGGCAGACAGGTTCAAAACCGTGCAATTCTGCGGAATATTCGGCAATGCATTTCCAAACGCAAGCAATACCGGCGTTTCAGACGGTATGGGGTCGGTAGGCAGCCAGACTTCATGCGGAATAAAGTTTTCGGGAATCTGCTGCCATAAATCAACGTCTAGTTGCTGCACTGCCGCAGCAGAATCCGACCACACCAAAATCTGCCCGCCATCGCGTATGGCGCGCGCAATCAGGCGGCAGGCAAAGGCGGCCGGCTGGGAGACGTGTGTATAAAAAGTGGCTTTAGGCATGGCGTATTCTTTCGTTTGAGCAATGGATTTGCCGTTTTCAGACGGCCTTTTTGGTTTTCAACAATCTCAAGGCATTGCCCAACACCAGCAGCGAGCTGAAACTCATGCCGAGCGCGGCGATCCACGGGGTAACGTAACCAAACACGGCCAATGGAACGGCAACCAGATTGTATGCGCTCGCCCAAGTCAGGTTTTGACGGATGATTTGATGGGTGCGGCGTGCCTGTTCCATCATCACGGGCAAAACGTTCAAATCATCATTGAGCAAAACCACATCCGCACCGTCTCGCGCCACATCGGCACTCGTGGCCACGGCGGCCGATACGTCGGCTTGGGCAAGGACGGGGGCATCGTTGATACCGTCGCCGATCATCATGACTTTACGTCCTTGTTTTTGCAGATTTTCCACATAAGCCAGCTTGTCTTCAGGCGTGGCTTCGGCGCAATAAGCGTCCAAACCCAGCTCTTGCGCAACTTGGGCTACGGCAGCCTGACGGTCGCCGCTTAAAAGGTGCAGACGGATGCCGTGTTGTTTCAGGTTTTGCAGCATTTCAGCGACGCTGTCTTTGATTTGGTCTTCCAGCAAAAAGGCCGTCTGAAAACCGCTTTGATTGCCCAAGAAAATAATGCCGCCTGTGTGGTCGATATGTGCAAATACTTCGGGAAGATTACCGGCAATTTCCGAGACAAACGCCGCTTTGCCCAAAGCCCAAACTTGGGTTTCGCCATCAAATTCGATTTGCGCGCTGACACCGTGTCCGATACGGTTGACCCGTTGCTGTACTTTCACATCAAGCGCGGATACAGGGCCGTCTGAAAGCGTATGGTTCAAAATGGCACGGGCGATGGGGTGTTCGGATTGCTGTTCCAATGCTTGGGCGATAGCAAGGGCTTGGGCTTCGTTCAGACGGCCTGCATGCAACATACGGCTGACGGAAAGCTGCCCTTTGGTCAGCGTACCGGTTTTATCGAACACGACATCGTCAATTTGGGCAAGCGTTTCCAGGCTTTGTTTGCCGCTGATAAGAATGCCGTCTTTGGCAAGCGCACCGGTCGAAGCAGCCTGCGCGGTCGGGGTAGCGAGCGACAAGGCACACGGGCAGGTAATGACCAGCAGGGCAACGGTAATCCACAAAGCAGTGTGCGCGTCGGCATACCATGCCCAGCCGATAAAAACAGGAATCGCAAGCAAGAGTTCGCCAAACACGAAACTGGACGCGTATTTTTCGGCCAACTCGGCGGCACGCGGTTTTTGTGCCAACACGCGGTCGAGTAGTTTGACGATATGGGACAGGCGCGTGTTGCCGCCGGTATGATCGGTGCGGATGATTAAAGGACTGCTGGTGTTGAGCGTACCGGCGGTTACTTTTTCAGACGGCCTTTTCACAATGGGCAGGCTTTCGCCGGTCAACATGGCTTCGTTAACCTCACTCTCGCCGGACAAAACCGTACCGTCCACCGGAATGACTTCGCCGGGTTTCACAACAATCGTATCGCCGATATTGAGGCGGACGACTGCGGCTTCCTCGATGGCATCGCTTTCCGGATAAGACGGCAAACGGTGGCAGAATGCCGGAACCAGTTTGACCAACCGCTCCGCCGCATCGCCTGCTTTGCGTCGGGCAATCTGTTCCATAAAGCGCCCGCCCAACAGAAAAAACAGCAACATGGCGATGGATTCAAAATACATGCCCTGCCCTGCGTTGGTGGCCAAGCTGTAAATACCAGCGATAAAGGTCATCACAATGGCAATGGCAATCGGCGTATCCATGCCGACACGGCGGTTTTTCCAATCGCGCCAAGCGCCGCGGTAAAACGGCAACGCGCTGTAAAACACAACGGGCAACACCATCAAAAAGCCGCCCCAATGCAGGATTTCCAAATAAAGCGGCTCGATGTCGCCACCGTAAAAATAAGTCGGCAGGGCAAACATCATCGTCTGCATCATACCCAGACCGGCCACGGCCAATCTGACGATAAACTGTTTGCGTTCCTTCTGCGCCTGCGCCTCGATTTTTTGCGCATCATAAGGCGCGGCGGTATAACCGGTTTGGCGGATTTTCAGCAAAATGTCCGACAATTCGATGTGGGCGCTGTCCCACACCACGCGGCAGCGGTGGGTACTGTAATTCAAATCCACGCGCACCACGCCCTTCATACGCAACAACTGCTGCTCAATCAGCCACACACACGCGGCGCAGGTAATGCCGCCCAGCATCAACACTGCCTCGCGCTCATCTCCTGCGCCGACCTCGACAAAATCAGCCTGCACTTCGGGCAAATCGTATAGCTTTAATTGCGACAACATTTCCGGCGGCGGCAATTCGGATTTTTCCGCGTCTGCGGTACGCTGTTTGTAATAATTGCCCAAACCTGCATCGATGATACTCTGCGCCACTGCTTGGCAACCGGCGCAGCAAGTTTCGTGTTCTTCGTCTTCAAAACGAACCGTCAGATGCAGATGCTCCGGGACTTCAAGTCCGCAATGGAAACAGTTTTTTTGGGGATGTGTGGAAGATGTCATAATGTGTTCGATTTATTTTTCAGACGGCCTGAAACAATCGTTTCAGAGTGTTACATTTTAGCAAAAAGCGTTTTCCGCCTCATTTCATTTACTTTTGAATTAATAGACTGTCGAATTTTATAAAAAATATGGAAAACAAAGTATTGACCGTTTATCAAATGATGAACGGTAACATATAAATACCGTTTATCTTTAAAAACTTCCAATTATTTTAATGTAAAAATGGAACTTTTTTTAAAATCCAAATACATTTTTTATTGACCTCAATCCATTTAAGCAGCATACTTTAGGCATTCCGCGAAGACGGAAATAAAAAACACACATTTACTTATAACACTAACTTATTGGGAAACCTCACCATGATTGATCGCCTTATGCCTATCTTTGCCGTTATCGGCATTTTGTCCAGCACCGTATACCTGAGCCTCGCCGCTTGGATGCTTTACGAAAGCGTGTTCAAAAAGAAAAGCCCTCTGTCTGCATAATCCTCGGATTTAAAATTTTGCGGTAAGGCCGTCTGAACATTCAGACGGCCTTGTTTCATTCCATACTATCAATCACTTGGCTGTACGGCCAATTCAATCATCGCTTCGCGTAAACCGTCCAGGCCCAAACTTTCGGCGACGGAAACATTCACGCCGACGGCATGCCCGGAGTTGTCGCGCAAAATGCCTGCTTCACGTATACCCGACGGCAGCAAATCAATTTTGTTGTACACCACCAATTGCGGAATTTCATGTGCGCCGATTTCTTCCAAGACTTCGTTGACATCGTCCATCTGCCGTTCAAAATCGGGATTGGACGCATCAACAACGTGCAGTAGCACATCCGCCATCGCCGTCTCTTCCAAAGTAGCGGAAAACGCCGACACCAGCTTGTGCGGCAAATCGCGGACGAAGCCGACGGTATCGGTCAAAATCACGCTCGCCTCGTGCGACAGGAAAAGCCGTCGTGCAGTGGTATCCAAAGTGGCGAACAACTGGTCTTTCGCCAATACGTCCGCTTTGGTCAAACGGTTGAACAGGCTGGATTTTCCGGCATTGGTATAGCCGACGATGGCAAAGGTTTTCAGACGGCCGCTCATGCGCGATTTGCGGCGTGTGGCGCGTTGTTTGCGGACATCGGCAAGCTGTTTTTTCAATGCCTTGATTTTTTGTCCGATTAAACGGCGGTCGGTTTCCAACTGGGTTTCGCCCGGCCCTTTCAAGCCGATGCCGCCTTTCTGACTTTGCAAATGTCCATAACCGCGTACCAGCCGTCCGCTCAAATGATTCAGCTGAGCCAGCTCCACCTGCAACTTACCTTCCTGCGACTGGGCGCGTTTTGCAAAAATCGCCAAAATCAAACCCACTCTGTCGAGTACGCGGCATTGAAGCTCTTTTTCCAGATTACGCTCTTGTGTCGGCGTGAGTTCGTGGTTGAACACGACCAGCCCGACATCATGCTGCTTGACCACTGCCGCCAACTCTTCCGCCTTGCCCGTACCGACAAACAAAGCCGGATGCGGTTTGTCGCGGCGTGAAGTTTCGATAGAGACCAAATCGCCGCCGGCCGCACTCACCAATTCTGCCGCTTCGGTCAAGGCCGTCTGAAAGCCGCGCTCGCGCGTTTCGTTTGCGCCGGAATAATCCGCCGTCAGCATTACGCCGACCAAGAGGACGCGTTCGGGCTGCTCCAAAGATTTATCGACGGAAAACAGATTGCGCTTGCTCAAAAAATTTCCTTTCAGACGGCCTGACGGCTGGGTCAAAGTCCTGATTAACGGTTTTTCAAAATATCGGCAAAATATTCGGTCACTTCTGCCAAACGTCCGCCCTGCGCGGCATAAGGCTGCATTACGGCCACCAGCTGCTCCAACACTTCGCGCGTTTCGGTTTGCGCGTGTTCGCGGTAGAGCCACATATTTTGCATGGTTACCGTGGTCAATTCCTCGCGTACATTAAGCAAGAGCAAGTGGCGGCAAGATTCATAGCCTTGACGCAAATCGCCGGCGGCATAGGCGGTAACCGACAATTCATAGTCGATGTCCAACTGATAAACATTGCTTTGGACAAAAAGAATATCGTCTTTCGGGAACGGAATGCGTTTCGCCATCAAGCCGATCGCATGGGAAATGCGGTATTTTCCTTCCTGGCGCAGCATGGTTTGCGCAAGGTAGAGACACTCGGCACGGCGCGGGTTGTAATCGTAGCCTGCCAACCAAGTCGCCAAAGCTTCATCGCGTTTGCCCATTAATTTGTAGCACTCGCCCAGCTGTTGGTAAGAAACCGTCACTTCCTCGATCCAACCGCCCAACTCGATGCGTTTTTTAAACCATTCGCTCGCACGCTCGGGCATATCAGAATCCCAATAAGAACGTGCCGCATAAAAGGCGTAACGCGGTTTCAGGTCTTCATCTTCAGGGCTGTAAAACGCTTTTTCCAAAGAAACCGCATCAAGCAGGTATTTATTCGCCATATTGCTGCGTGCGCCGAAACGGCCGCTGAGAACCGTATAGTCGCCATGAAGCGTGGCTTCGCTGGTATCTTGTTTGTCGGTCTCGATAAACTCATGCAACACGCCGCGCCAGTAGAATGTTCCGTCATTGCGCAACAACAGCGGACGGTAATAAACCACGCTGCCCATGGCATTTCTCATGCGGAGGCGGTAACGATCGGCAGTCAGCTCGGGCAATTCCAATTTGCCTTCAAAGCGGTCGTCCGCATCAAAAATCAAAACGTAATCGGTTTTGCCTTTTGCGTGTTTCAACGCCTGATTGCGGTTGTATGCAAAATTTTGCCAACCATCATGATGAATCTCGCCCGCGATGCCCTTTGCATCGAAAAAGCGGCGGATCACGCCGACGGTATCATCTGTCGAGCCGGTGTCGCTGATGACATAGTAGTCAAGTTTGATGTGGTCGGTGATGTTGGCCAGTGTTTCTTCGATGATTGCCGCTTCGTTTTTGACAATCATATTCAAGCAGATGGTTTGGGACATTTTCAATAGCCGCATTGATTTGGAAAGGTATTATTTTACTTTAGCATTTTGTTTTTTGCACACAAAATACTCAGGCCGTCTGAAGATTGCCTTTCAGACGGCCTGAAGTTTATTTTGCCTTATCTTTTTTCCTGACGACGTATCAGATACACCGCCAACAGCGCAAACAAAACCGTCGGCAAGGCACCGGCCAAAAACGGCGGCACGCCGTACAACTGGCTGGTAAAGCCGAAGAGCCGTCCGGCAAAGTGGAACAGCAAACCAAGGCAGATACCGCCGAAAAGTTTCAAGCCCATATTGCCGTGGCGTGTGGTTTGCGGGGTAAAGGCAAAGGCAACAAGCGCCATCACCCATGCGGCAACGGGATACACCAGCTTGCGCCACCATGCGATGGCATAGACTTGGGTATTTTGGTTGTTTTTTTCCAGATGGTCGATGTAGGTGGTCAATTCACCAACAGACATTTGATCGGGCTTGACGAGCAATACATCCATCAGGTTGCGTTTGACGGAAATCGGCCAGTTTTCTTCAGCGGTAGTAGAAACCTCGACTTTATCTTCGCCCAATATACTGCGGCGGATATTTTTCAGCTGCCAACTACCGTCGGAATTCAAAACGGCTGATTCGGCTTCCGCCGCTTGGGTCAATTCGTTTTTATCGTTGCGTTCCCAAATTTTGATGCCCAAAAGCGTATGGTCGGGCAGCATTTCGCGCACGTTGATAATGCTGTTTTTTTCTTTCAGCCAAAGTCCGGTATTGCCGGTACTGATTTTGCCGTTGATGGCGGCGGCTTTGATGTTTTCGGCTTTTTGGCTCAACGTGGGGGCAACCCATTCGCCAAGAGCGACGGTGGCAATGGCGAAAATCAAACCGAACTGCGACAGAATCAACAGCAGCTTTTTGGTGCTCATGCCACTGGCTTTGATAACGGTCAGCTCGCTGCCGGAAGCCAGTTGGCTGAGGGAAATCAGGCCGCCGATCAAAACAGCAAGCGGCATCAGTTCATATGCGCGCGCAGGCATCTGCATTAAAACATACTGCCCCAATTTTGCGCCGTTATAGCTGCCCTTTCCAAGATCGCCGACTTCGTTGATGATTTCAAAAAAGCTGTACAAAGCGAGGAAGGCAAGGAGGGCGTAAACCGCCATAACCGCCATTTGACGGATGATGTAACGTGAAATCAGGTTCATTTTCCGCCTTTCAATGTCAGACTTTTGGCAACCGCCTGCCAGAAGGGTTGGCTAGGCATACTGCGCACGCGCAGCAGGACGACGGCAATCACAAACATGATGATGTGCATAGGCAGCAGTCCGATCCAGAAATGGATTTTGCCGTCTTCCACAGCATTGCGCAGAAAGGTCAGCCCGTTTTGGTAAACCAAAAACAAACCGATGGCAATCAGGATATTGTAGGTATGGCCGCTGCGAGGATTGAAATAGGAAAGCGGCACAGCAAGCAGGCACAACAGCAAAACGCTGACGGTCAAGGAAATACGCCACATCAATTCCGCCTGGTGTTGGGGATTGCTGCTGCCAATCAGTTGGGCGGTCGGAATGGTACGGCGGTGTGAAACAGGGTCGATGAGTTTGGGCGTAGTGCTGATAATCAGGCTGAGGTATTGGAAAGAAACGCGGTTGTAATCGGCTTTGCCGGGCGTACCGCTGTAACGGTAGCCGTCGCGCAATTCAAGCGTGCGTTTGTTGTCGGTCAGCGAAAAATTGCCCTCTTTGGCAAAAACGATGTTGTCGTTGCCGTTTTTGTCCTGCTCGCGCAGGAACAGGTTTTTCATGATACCTGATTCGGTATCGAAGGTTTCGACAAAATAAACCCTGCCGTTGCGCTTGCCCAAGTTATTGAACTCGCCGGCTTCCACCAAAGACAATTCCTGCTTCTGCTTCAAGATTTCGGCATATTCGCGGCTGCGCAACTCTGCCCACGGCATCACCCAAAGCTGCATGACGGCAATCAAAATGGCAAACGGCACGGCAAACTGCATGACCGGGCGTATCCATTGTTTCAATGCCAATCCGCAAGAAAGCCAGACCGACATCTCGCTATCGCGCCAGTAGCGGGTCAATACGGTCAACGTACTGATAAATGCGGTCAACACCAGCAAAAGCGGGGTCATGCCGATTACCCAGAAGCCGACTAAGGCCAACACGGCATCGATGGCGACACGACCGTCGGCTGCGCGGCCAAGCAGGTTGATGGCCTGCGTCGACACCAATACCGCCAAGAGGACGACAAAGATGCCGACGGCGGTAAAGGAAAGTTCTTTAATAAAGTTTCTTTGGTAAATCATAAGATTGAGCGTGGTATACGGTTTATGGGAAACCTATATTTATTAATAAGGCTTCAGACGGCATGACACAAATGGAGTACAATGATTTTCATCTGTTCGGACGGTTGGTCAACATGCCGTCTGAACAACCGACAACCGTTCCAATCAGGAGAATAAACGTGAAATTTAGCACAAAAGCCGAAACTTTGCAGGCTCAACAGGCAGGTGCGCAATTATTTGTCTGCGCCGAAGCATCTCAACTGAGCAACCCGACTGCCCTCGCCCTCTTCGCCTCCCTTGAAGAAGGTCAAAATTTCGCCGACACCAAAATCCCGACGGACAACGGTTTGCAAGCCATTGCCGTCGCCCGCCTCGCTAAAACCGACCGCGCCGCATTGAACAAAGCCGCAGCCGAAGCCGCCAAATGGGCGCAAAATCAAGAAACGGTCAATGTGGACGTTCATGCTTTCGATGAAGCGCAAACAGCAGCCGTTGCCGAAGCGTTTGCGATAGAGTTCGGCAATGCCGCCTACCGTTTCGACCGCTACAAAAAAGAAACCAAACCGGCCAAATTTGCAGAAGCCGTGTTCCACAGTGCACACGAAGCCGCCGTCAAAGAAGCCCTGCGCATTGCCGAAGCGCAGGTTTACGGACAAAGCCTCTGCCGCGACTTGGGCAATGCCGCGCCTAACGAATGCACGCCTGAATTCCTCGCGCGTACAGCCAAAGCCGAAGCCGAAAAATTGGGCGCACACGCTAAAATCATTGAAAAAGACTACATCAAAGAAAACATGGGTTCATTCTGGTCTGTCGCTAAAGGCAGCGTTGAGGATCCATATTTGGTCGAACTGAGCTATTTCGGTGCGGCCGACAAAAAAGCAGCGCCTGTGGTATTGGTCGGCAAAGGCATTACCTTCGACACCGGCGGCATTTCCCTCAAACCCGGCCTGAACATGGACGAAATGAAGTTCGACATGTGCGGCGCGGCAACCGTCATCAGCACCTTCTGCGCCGCCGTCAAACTGCAACTGCCGATCAACCTGATTGCCATCGTCGCCACTTGTGAAAACATGCCTTCCGGCGCGGCCAACAAACCGGGCGATGTCGTAAAAAGCATGAAAGGCTTGACCATCGAAGTGTTGAACACCGATGCCGAAGGCCGTCTGATTTTGTGCGACGCGCTCACTTACGCCGAGCAGTTTAAGCCCAAAGCCGTCATCGACGTCGCCACCCTGACCGGCGCGTGCATTATCGCCCTGGGTCATGACGTCAGCGGCGTGATGGGCAACAACCAAGATTTAGTCGACAGCCTGCTGGCCGCTTCCCGCAACGTGGACGACAAAGCATGGCAACTGCCGCTCTTTGAAACCTACAAAGACCAGCTCAAATCCAACTTTGCCGACATTCCAAACATCGGCACGCCGGGTGCAGGCACGATTACCGCCGCAACATTCTTGTCTTACTTTACCGAAGACTATCCATGGGCACACCTTGACATCGCAGGTACCGCATGGAAATCCGGCGGTGAAAAAGGCGCAACCGGCCGCCCTGTTCCTTTATTGTTGAACTATCTGCGCAATGTGAAATAAATCTTGGGGGAAGCCTGCGGGATTAATCGTTTCAACCCCGCAGGCCGTCTGAAAACGGAATCCGCATTATCTGACTCAACCTGACAAACGGAGAACCACCATGAAACCACTATTTGCCGCATTATCTGTCGCCCTTCTGCTCGGCACATCCATAAGCGCGCAAGCTGCCGAACAAACCACCCCCACCGACCGCAGCATCCAAGTGTACAAAAAAGCCGACTTAGCAGAATGGAACCGCGAAAACGCTGCCAGAGGCCAAGGCCCTCTGCTCGGCAGCTTTGCCTTCACGCGCCATCAAACCGCCGACCAAGACGCATTCAAAGAAATCGGTTGGCTCACATTACCGCCGGGCGCTTCCATCGGCCAACACAAACATACCGGCAATGAAGACGTTTATATCATCGTATCCGGCAAAGGCCTGTTTACCGACAGCGAAGGCAAACAAACCGAAGTCGGCGCCGGCGACATTACCATCGCCCGCCCCGGCCAGTCCCACGCGTTGAAAAATATCGGCAAAAAGCCGTTAGTCTTCCTTGATCTGATTGCAGAGACCGCTGGCGCTAAAGCCGCCGAAACCAAGTAATGCTTTCAATGAAAGCAAACCATCTGCCATGACTTTCTGCCTTACCCAAACCAGGCAGCAGAGAGATTGTTCCGTTTTCATTTAAACCTACATACAAGCTAAAGGCCGTCTGAAAACCACGCTTCGTTTTCAGACGGCCTTTTTTTCTCAAAAATCTTATCATATAAATGATGCAATGTTATATAATAACAGCCTTTCGAAATATGATGAGAAACTAAAATGACACAAACCACACTCAAGCCCATTGTTTTATCTATTCTTTTAATCAGCACTCCCATCCTCTCCCAAGCGCATGAAACCGAGCAGTCTGTTGACTTGGACGAGGTTACCGTCGTCGGTAAAAGCCGTCCGCGCGCCACTTCGGGTCTGTTGCACACTTCGACCGCCTCCGACAAAATCATCTCCGGCGATACCTTGCGCCAAAAAGCCGTCAACTTGGGTGATGCTTTAGACGGCGTACCGGGCATTCATGCCTCGCAATACGGCGGCGGCGCATCCGCTCCCGTTATTCGCGGTCAAACAGGCAGACGGATTAAAGTATTGAACCATCACGGCGAAACGGGCGACATGGCGGACTTCTCGCCCGACCATGCCTTGATGGTGGACAGCGCCTTGTCGCAACAAGTCGAAATCCTGCGCGGTCCGGTTACACTCTTGTACAGCTCGGGCAATGTAGCCGGTTTGGTCGATGTTGCCGATGGCAAAATCCCCGAAAAAATGCCTGAAAACGGCGTATCGGGCGAAGCCGGATTGCGTTTGAGCAGCGGCAATTTGGAAAAACTGACGTCCGCAGGCATCAATATCGGTTTGGGCAACAACTTCGTGCTGCATACCGAAGGCTTGTACCGCAAATCGGGCGATTACGCCGTACCGCGCTATCAAAAAGAAGAAGGCCGTCTGAAACGACTGCCCGACAGCCATGCCGATTCAAAAACAGGCAGCATCGGCCTGTCTTGGATTGGGGATAAAGGTTTCCTCGGCGTGGCGTACAGCGACCGTCGCGACCGCTACGGCCTGCCTGCCCACAGCCATCTCTACGACGACTGCCACGCCGACATCATCTGGCAGAAAAGTTTGATTAACAAACGCTATTTGCAGCTTTATCCGCACCTCTTGACCGAAGAAGACGTCGATTACGACAATCCGGGTTTGAGCTGCGGTTTCCACGACGATGATAATGCACACACCCATGTCCACAACGGCAAACCGTGGATAGACCTGCGCAACAAACGCTACGAACTCCGCGCCGAATGGAAGCAACCGTTCCCCGGTTTTGAAGCCCTGCGCGTACACCTGAACCGCAATGACTACCACCACGACGAAAAAGCAGGCGATGCAGTAGAAAACTTCTTCAACAATAAAACACACAACGCCCGTATCGAGTTACGCCACCAACCCATAGGCCGTCCGAAAGGCAGCTGGGGCGTGCAATATTTAGGACAAAAATCCAGCGCGCTTTCCGCCATTCCCGAAACCGTCCAACAACCGATGTTGATTGACAACAATGTGCGCCATTACAGCTTTTTCGGTGTAGAACAGGCAAACTGGGACAACTTCACGCTTGAAGGCGGCGTACGCGTGGAAAAACAAAAAGCCTCCATCCAGTACGACAAAGCATTGATTGATCGGGAAAACTACTACAACCAACCCCTGCCCGACCTCGGCGCGCACCGCCAAACCGCCCGATCGTTCGCACTTTCGGGCAACTGGTATTTCACGCCACACCACAAACTCAGCCTGACCGCCTCACATCAGGAACGCCTGCCGTCAACGCAAGAGCTGTACGCGCACGGCAAACACGTCGCCACCAACACCTTTGAAGTCGGCAACAAACACCTCAACAAAGAGCGTTCCAACAATATCGAACTCGCACTGGGCTACGAAGGCGACCGCTAGCAATACAATCTGGCACTCTACCGCAACCGCTTCGGCAACTACATTTACGCCCAAACCTTAAACGACGGACGCGGCCCTAAATCCATCGAAGACGACAGCGAAATGAAACTCGTGCGCTACAACCAATCCGGAGCCGACTTCTACGGCACAGAAGGCGAAATCTACTTCAAACCGACACCGCGCTACCGCATCGGCGTTTCCGGCGACTATGTACGAGGCCGTCTGAAAAACCTACCGTCCCTGCCCGGCAGGGAAGATGCCTACGGCAACCGTCCTTTCATCGCACAGGAAGACCAAAACGCCCCTCGCGTTCCGGCTGCGCGCCTTGGCGTCCACCTGAAAGCCTCGCTGACCGACCGTATTGATGCCAACTTGGACTACTACCGCGTGTTCGCACAAAACAAACTCGCCCGCTACGAAACGCGCACGCCCGGACACCATATGCTCAACCTCGGCGCAAACTACCACCGCAATACGCGCTATGGCGAGTGGAATTGGTACGTCAAAGCCGACAACCTGCTCAACCAATCCGTTTACGCCCACAGCAGCTTCCTCTCTGATACGCCGCAAATGGGCCGCAGCTTTACCGGCGGTGTAAACGTGAAGTTTTAAAATCGGATAGGCAAACAAAAAAGGTTTTCAGACGGCCGTCTGAAAACCTTTTTCTTGTCTTAACCAATCATTTAAAACTGACTATTAATCTTTCAACACATCTTGCACAGCCGCTTGAATTTTAGCCGCCGCTGCTTCGATTTGCTGCTGTTCGGTAGATAGGTTTGCCACTGTGTCAGCCGGAGCCGCTTGAGAAGCTGGCGCAGCTTGTGGAGCTGCGGCTTTAGGCTGAGATTCAGTTTGCGGCGCAGTCAGCGGCAAACGCGCCAATACAGTGCTGACGCCGGTAACTTTATCGCCAATCGCCACTTGAGCCTGCGCATCGACAGGCAGATACATATCCACGCGCGAACCAAAGCGGATAAAGCCATAGCGTTCGCCGCGAGACAGTTTCGCACCTGCTTGGGTGTAGCACAAAATACGGCGCGCCACCAAACCGGCCACTTGAACAAAAGTAATTTCACGACCAGAAGCCGTAGTCGCCAAAACCGCATTACGTTCATTTTCTGTGCTGGCTTTGTCCAAATCCGCATTCACGAATTTGCCTTTGTTATAGACCACTTTCGTTACCGTACAATCGGCAGGCGATTTTTGCGAATGCACGTTGAACACGTTCATAAAAATACTGATTTTCAAAGCATCGACATCACGATACGGATCGCGTGCGCGCTCAACCACCACGATACGGCCGTCAACCGGGCTCAACACCGCTTCAGGATTTAGCGGAATTTCACGCGCAGGATCGCGGAAAAACTGCAGGGCAAATACGGTAAACACCCAAAACGGCAAAGACCACCAGCCGCAGCACATCGATATCAGCAGGCTCAAAGCCAAACCGCCGCC
The DNA here is from genome assembly GCF_051958425.1 of Neisseria sp. P0013.S005. Taxonomy (NCBI): domain Bacteria; kingdom Pseudomonadati; phylum Pseudomonadota; class Betaproteobacteria; order Neisseriales; family Neisseriaceae; genus Neisseria; species Neisseria sp. P0013.S005. The sequence continues at coordinate 163,647 of NZ_JBQCVL010000005.1, forward strand.
GATAATCGGCCAGCCCTCACGGGCGATAATCGGGTGGGGATACAAACGGTTCATCACTTATCCTTCATTTAATAATTTCAAAATTGCCGCCATTATATCTGAAACTCCAAACATTGAGGCCGTCTGAAATGTTCAGACGGCCGGTGTCTTTTGTAAAAAATACTCAACATAGATAAAGTTTCAGTTTCGGCAACACAATGACGCAGCGTCCTCAACAAGCGGCTCACACGAGCCAATAACACGCCGCAAATATCATTTTGACCTAGCCTCCTACCCTCGATTATCTCGACAAGCCCAGTATGATTGCCAATACCAGCCAAATCCAATGCCGACGGCGCGATGTAGAAAACAAAGCGCGTTGAGACAGCAAACGCGTTTGGCTCAACTGATACGCCACATCTGCGAGCTTAATCAACTGATTGCCCTGTCGTGTTTTGCTTTCTTCCGCTTTACGCAGTTTCAAATTTTCCGCTTCAATCCGCAGCCGCACCAGCTTGGCTTCCAAAAGCAGCAGCTCGCGTGCTTCTTCATATTCCTGTTGCTTCATCGTCCGCACCCTTGTCTATCTCACCGCGCAAATACGCAATATCCGATCGAATATCCTGCAAGGTTTCAGCCACGCGACTGCCCTGTTCCCGATAATCTGCCGACACTTTGCGGAACAATACGGCAATAATCAGCAGGCTCACAAAGAAAATGCCGAAAAACACCCACAAAGCCGCGACATCCGTCAGCACGCGGTTCAAACCGAACAGCAAACCGACCAAGCCCACCATCAACAGCGCGCCGGACAATACCAACCAAATCGCCAAACGGAACACATTCTCCGCCTGACGCGTCAAATCCAAGCTCAATACCTGCAAACGCAGCAGCAGCAAATCCGCGCCCTGATTCAACAAAGCCTTGCCATGTTCAAAACGCTGGCGAATTCCCATCTTAACTATCCTTTTTTCAGGAAAACATAAGGCTAAGGCCGTCTGCACAGCGCAATGAAATCCATGATTTCATGTGCACGCCTGTTCAGACGGCCTTAACATATTCGCATTAACGGCGGTTCAACAACACACCGACAACCAAACCGGCCAATGCGGCAAAACCCATCGCATAGTATGGTTTTTCATGCACCACTTCATCAGCGTGTTTGGCACCGCGTTTCAAACGCGCACCTGCATCGGCTTCAAATTCGGCAAAACGCTCTTTGCCTTCTTTCAAACGCTCCTGAGCCGCTTCTTCAAACTGCTCGTATTTTTCACGCGCACGCTCGGCATGATGGCGCAAACGCTCGCCGGCTTCTTCTTCAAAACGGCTCAAACGCTCTTTGGCCACAGCCAATTTTTCTTCCAATTTGGCTCGGGCTTTGCTGCCCTCTTCCGAACCGGCTTCCACACCATTGCGGTACAACTCTTCCACATCATCCATCACTTCTCGGATGTCTTTCAGCAAAGCCTCGCGACGTGCTTCAAAATCGTGTTTTTTCATGCTTTTCTCCTTGATATAGGTTGATATGGTTACAGACTATTTATCTGTTAATAAATTATAACCGTTTATTCCGAAATAAACGTTAATTTAAATAAAATTAAGTCCTTATTCTGAAAATAACGAAATGGAATTTAAAAAAGGCCGTCTGAAAACTTCAGACGGCCTTTTCAATTCAGCTTAAAGACTTAAGTCTTATGCCAAACCTTTTGCTTTCAACACTTCCAGCATGGTAGTACCCAGCTCGGCAGGGCTGCGGGTGTAAGCGATACCGGCTTTTTCGAAAGCGGCGAATTTTTCTTCGGCAGTACCTTTACCGCCGGAAATAATCGCACCGGCGTGGCCCATACGTTTGCCTTTAGGAGCGGTAACACCAGCAATGTAACCTACAACAGGTTTGGTTACGTTGGATTGGATGTATTCGGCTGCTTCTTCTTCCGCAGTACCGCCGATTTCACCGATCATGATGATGGCGTCGGTATCCGGGTCTTCTTGGAAGAGTTTCAGTGCGTCGATTTGGTTCATACCAGGAATCGGGTCGCCGCCGATACCGATACAGGTTGATTGACCCAAGCCCAGTTTGGTGGTCTGTGCCACGGCTTCGTAAGTCAATGTACCGGAACGGGAAATAATACCGATGCGGCCCGGAGTGTGGATGTGACCCGGCATAATACCGATTTTGCACTCACCCGGAGTAATCACGCCCGGGCAGTTAGGGCCGACCAAACGGGTACCGTTGCCGTTGGTTTCCAAGTAACGTTTGGCTTTGAGCATGTCCAAAGTAGGCACGCCTTCGGTAATCACAACGACCAAGCCTACGCCTGAATCAACGGCTTCAACGATAGAATCCAAAACAAACGGAGCTGGAACGTAAATTACAGATGCGTCCGCGCCGGTTTCTTTAACGGCTTCTTTCATGGTGTTGAATACAGGCAGGTTCAGGTGGGTTTGACCGCCTTTGCCTGGGGTAACGCCGCCGACAACCTTAGTGCCGTAAGCCAGAGCTTGTTCGGAGTGGAAAGTACCGTTTTTACCGGTGAAACCTTGAACCAATACTTTGGTGTCTTTATTAATCAATACGCTCATTCTTTTCTCCTTAGGCGTTTACGGCTGCAACAATTTTTTCGGCTGCGTCATTCAGGCCGTCTGCAGACGTCAGTTTCAGACCTGATTCGTTCAGGATTTTCGCGCCGAGTTCGGCGTTGTTACCTTCCAAACGAACAACAACAGGAACGTTGACGTTGATTTCTTTAACGGCTGCCACGATGGCTTCCGCAATCATGTCGCAACGTACGATACCGCCGAAGATGTTGATCAATACGCCTTTAACGGATTTGTCTTCCAAAATCAGTTTGAACGCTTCAACCACGCGGTCTTTGGTTGCACCGCCACCAACGTCCAAGAAGTTGGCAGGTTGGCCACCTTTCAGTTTGATGATGTCCATAGTAGCCATCGCCAAACCTGCACCATTAACCATACAGCCGATGTTGCCTTCTAGGGCAACATAGTTCAGGTCGAATTCGGAAGCTTTCAGCTCACGTTCGTTTTCTTGAGATTTGTCGCGCAAAGCGGCAATTTTCGGCAGGCGGTAGAGCGCGTTGCTGTCGATACCGATTTTGCCGTCCACACAGGCCAAGTCGCCGTTTTCACGGACTGCCAATGGGTTTACTTCAAACAGTGCGAAGTCGTTTTCGATAAACGCTTTGTACGCACCGGTCATCAGTTTGACGAACTCGTTGATTTGTTTGTCTTTCAAGCCCAGTTGGAAGGCAACTTCGCGAGCTTGGCAAGGTTGCAGGCCAACCAGCGGATCAACGGTTACTTTGAAGATTTTTTCTGGAGTTTCGGCAGCAACTTTTTCGATTTCCACGCCACCTTCGGTAGAAGCCATGAATGTAACGCGGCGGGTAGAACGGTCAACCACTGCGCCCAAGTACAGCTCAGTTTGAACCGGATACATATCTTCGCAAACCAAAACGCTGTTGACAGGTTGGCCGTTGGCATCGGTTTGGTAAGTTACCAAGTTGGTGCCAATCAGGCTTTCAGCCACTTCTTTAGCTTCTTCGCGGCTTTTAACGACTTTTACGCCGCCCGCTTTACCGCGGCCGCCGGCGTGTACTTGTGCTTTGACAACAGCGAATTTGCCGCCCAATTTGTCGTAAGCTGCAGCGGCTTCTTCGCCGTTGTGTGCCAAAATACCGCCTTGTACGGGCAAACCGTAGCTAGCCAGCAGTTCTTTAGCCTGATACTCGTGTAAATTCATGGATTTCTCCTTAAGGTGAGTGGGTTTTAGGAATTGCCCTGCGGCCAATCCCATATTTTCAGACGGCCCTACTATTTACTGAAGGGCAACCACATCCGCGCCAGCAGATACATGGTTGCACCGCCTCCTCCGAGAATAAAAAAGACGATGCCTTTTTTACGCGAATTCGGGCAGAGCAGATAAACGGCAAGGCTGAAACTGATAAACAACAATGCCACGCGCCAAACCAATTCTTTATCTTTGAAACGGTTGAGCGTATAAGTTTCGGTCATCATCACATACATCTGCCACAATGCGGCCATACACATGCTGATAATGCCCATCGGTATAAAGAAAATACCGACTATTTCTTTGTTCATAACGAATGTAAATGCTGTTTGTTTACCTGACGGAATTATAAATCAGAAAACGAAGCTCTCGGAACATTCAATTTGTCGAAGGCCTTAAGGCCGTCTGAAAAATTTCAGACGGCCTTAATGTCTATCAACCGTGCAAAGCGCGTTTGTCGGCCGCCAATGCGGCTTCATGCACCACTTCGGACAAGGTTGGGTGGGCATGGATAATGCGGGCGATGTCTTCGCTGCTGGCAAAGAATTCGAGCGCAGTCACGCCTTCGGTAACCAATTCGCTGACAACCGGGCCAATCATGTGTACACCCAAGATGCGGTCGGTTTTGGCATCTGCCAATACTTTAACCGTACCTTTGGCTTTGCCCATTGCCAATGCGCGACCGTTTGCACCGAAACCTGAAGTACCTTTTTTGTACTCCACGCCTTCGGCTTTGAGCTGTTCTTCGGTTTTACCCACCCAAGCGATTTCAGGGTCGGTGTAAATAACAAACGGTACGTTGTTGAAGTCGATATGCGGTTTTTGACCGGCAATGCGCTCGGCAACGGCAACGCCTTCGTCGCTGGCTTTATGTGCCAACATCGGGCCGCGAACCACGTCACCGATTGCCCATACGTTAGGCAGGTTGGTACGGCATTCGCCATCTACCTTGATAAAGCCGCGCTCGTCTTTTTCCAAGCCTACGGCTTCGGCGTTCAGGCCTTTGGTGTTTGGAATACGGCCGATGGCAACGATCAGTTTGTCGAATACTTCGGTTTTGGCTTCGCCGGCAGCAGTTTCGTAAACAACGGAAACGCCTTTGCCTTCAGATTTGATGTCGCCGATTTTCACACCCAATTCAATGCTCAGGCCTTGCTCTTTGGTGAAGTATTTGAAGGCTTCTTTGGCGATTTGTTGGTCGGCAGCGGCCAGGAAGGTCGGCGCAGCTTCAAGAATGGTAACTTCTGCACCCACGCGGTTCCATACGGAACCCATTTCCAAACCAATCACGCCGGAACCGATCACGCCGAGTTTGGCAGGAACTTCGGTCAGGTTCAACGCGCCTTCGTTGTCCAATACGTTCACGTTGTCGATAGCGACTTGTGGCAGCGGACGCGGTACGGAACCGGTTGCTACGATGACGTGTTTGGCTTCGATAACGGTTTTCTCGCCTTTGTTATCGACTTCGATTTGATAGGCATCGCCATTTTTACCGGCAAAGGAAGCAGTACCGAACAAGCTGGTTACTTTGTTTTTTTGGAACAGGAATTTCACGCCGCCGGTCAGTTTAGTCACGATGGCATCTTTGCGCTCAATCATTTTAGCCGCGTCGAATTTTACGTCGCCGACAGTGATACCGTGTTCTGCAAAATCGTGTTGCGCAGCGTGGAAATGTTCGCTCGATTGCAACAGGGCTTTGGAAGGGATACAACCTACGTTCAAGCAAGTACCGCCCAATGCAGGGGCATTGCCTGCTTTGTTAACGCCTGCATCAACACAAGCGGTTTTGAAACCCAGTTGCGCGGCACGGATGGCGGCAACGTATCCGCCCGGGCCTGCACCAATCACTACTACATCATATTGAGACATCGTGTCATCCTTTGCTTTTGCAGTATCTCAAAATAAAAACGATACTTTTTGTTTCTTTTTTATTTTGAATGACTGCGTTTTGATGGTTTTAAGAAAAGGCCGTCTGAAAGTCCATATCTGCCGATTCATTCGAATCAAATGTTTCAGACGGCCTCAATCGTTTGTTGAGCCTATTGTAGCACGATACTACATTACGCTACATCTAAATAAAAATTCAGACGGCCTTTTCATTAACAAATAAAAGGCCGTCTGAAACGATTACAGATCCAACAACAGGCGAGCTGGGTCTTCCAACGCATCTTTAATGGCTACCAAGGTCAATACAGCTTCGCGGCCGTCGATGATACGGTGGTCGTAAGACAGAGCCAGATACATCATTGGACGGACAACAACTTGGCCGTTTTCAACCACGGCGCGCTCTTTAGTGGCGTGCATACCCAAAATCGCAGATTGAGGCGGGTTGATGATCGGGGTAGACATCATAGAACCGAAGGTACCGCCGTTGGTAATACTGAATGTACCGCCGGTCAGATCTTCGATAGCGATTTTGCCGTCTTTGGCTTTTTTCGCGTAATCAACAATTGCTTGTTCGATGTCGGCAATGCTCATTTGGTCGGCATCGCGCAGGATTGGCACAACCAAACCGCGTGGGCTGCCAATCGCGATACCGATGTCGAAGTAACCGTGGTACACGATGTCTTTGCCGTCAACAGAAGCATTCACAACCGGGTATTTTTTCAGGGCGGCAACAGCGGCTTTAACGAAGAAGGACATAAAGCCCAGTTTTACGCCGTGTTCTTTCTCGAATTTATCTTTGTACTTCGCACGCAAGTCCATGATTGGTTTCATGTTGACTTCGTTGAATGTAGTCAGAATGGCGTTTTCTTGTTGAGAAGCCAAGAGGCGTTCGGCAACACGGGCACGCAGGCGGCTCATTGGTACGCGTTCTTCAGGACGTGCGCCGGCAGGAAGTGCAACGGCAGGAGCAGCGGCTGCGGCAGGTTTGGCAGCGGCATTTTGTACGTCTTCTTTCAATACGCGACCGTCACGGCCGGAACCTTGCAATGCGTTCACGTCAACACCGGTCTCGGCAGCCAGTTTGGCGGCGGCAGGCATAGCGGCGTTGTTTTGTGCAGCAGCAGGAGCGGCGGCTGGGGCGGCTGGGGCTGCTTCGGCAGGAGCGGCTGCAGGTGCTTCAGCAGCAGCTGTAGCAGCTGTATCGATACGTGCCAAAACTTGGTCGGCAACAACGGTTTCACCGTCTTGAGCTACGATTTCAACCAATACGCCGGCTTGTGGAGAAGGTACTTCCAAAACCACTTTGTCAGTTTCGATATCGATCAGAATTTCGTCACGGGCAACTGCTTCGCCAACTTTTTTCTTCCATTCCAAGAGCGTGCCTTCAGATACGCTTTCAGACAGCATAGGTACTTTTACATCAATAATCATTTTGTGTCTCCAATGGCCCTTTCAGACGGCCTGTTGTGTGTTTTTAATTCTGCATATGGGCATTCCGCCTGAGCAGCCTCAGACGGAATGCCACTTGGTTTACAATGCCAAAGCGTCTTCAACCAATTGTTTCAATTGAGCAATGTGTTTGCTTGAGTAGCCCACTGCAGGCGATGCGCTGCTTGGACGACCGGCATAAGACAGTTTTTGCTCTTCGCTGATAACGTCTTCGATGCGGTGGCGGATTTGGTAGAACGCACCTTGGTTTTTCGGTTCTTCTTGCGCCCAAACCACAGATTTTGCGTTCGGATATTTCGCCAGTTCAGCTTTAACCTCGTCGTATGGGAATGGATACAGCTGCTCAACGCGGACGATAGCGATATCATCTTCCAGTTTACGCTCGGCACGACCAGCTTCCAAGTCATAGTAAACCTGACCGGCACACAATACCACGCGTTTCACGCTGTCGTTGCTTGCGCGTTCGGCAGTATCGCCGATAACCGGACGGAAGGTCGAACCTTCGGTGAAGTTTTCCAGCGGGCTCATTGCACCTTTGAAGCGCAACAGGCGTTTGGACATGAAAATCACCAGAGGTTTACGGTATGAACCCAAGACTTGACGTTGCAAGATGTGGAACATTTGCGACGCTTCAGACGGCATGATGACTTGCATATTGTTCTCGGAACACAGTTGCAACCAACGTTCTACGCGTGCAGAAGAGTGCTCAGGGCCTTGACCGTCGTAGCCGTGCGGCAGGATGGTGGTCAGACCGCACAAACGACCCCATTTGGTTTCGCCTGAAGACAGGAATTGGTCAATAGTCACTTGTGCACCGTTGGCGAAGTCACCGAATTGAGCTTCCCAAATGGTCAGCTTGTCAGGAGCGGAGCAGGCAAAGCCGTACTCAAACGCCATCACGGCTTCTTCGTTCAAAATGGAGTCGATAACCAGGAACTCGCCCATGCCTTCGCCCATATGGCGCAAAGGAACATAAGTACCGTCGTCCCATTTTTCACGGTTTTGATCGTGCAATACTGCATGACGGTGTGAGAATGTACCGCGGCCGGAGTCCTCACCGGAAATACGCACGCCATGACCTTTAGTCAGCAGGCTTGCGTATGCGAGGGTTTCGGCCATACCCCAGTCGATGGCTTGTTTACCGGATGCCATGGCTTTACGCGCTTCAATCACACGTTTCGCAGTCGGATGCAGGGCAAAGCCTTCCGGTACGGCGGTAAACTTCTCAGTAAGACGCTCAATATCTGCGGCAGGCAAACCGGTTTCGATGTGTTCGCGCCAATCTTTGCCTTGGTATTTACTCCAATCGATTTGCGTGCGTTGGAAGTTGCTCAAAGTTGTTTGCTCAACATGTTCGCCTTTGTCCAAAGCATCACGGTAAGCTTGGATGTAACCGTCAGCCTCAGCTTGAGTTACCACGCCTTCGGCAATCAGTTGCTCGGTGTACAAAGCACGCGCACCTGGGTGTTGCGATACTTTTTTGTACATCATCGGTTGGGTCAAGGTCGGATCATCGCCCTCGTTGTGGCCCCATTTACGGTAGCAGACAACGTCGACCACGATGTCTTTATGGAATTTTTTGCGGTAATCCAAGGCAGCTTGGATGGCAAAGCAAACGCGTTCAGGATCATCGCCGTTCACATGGATAACCGGAGCAGAAACCATTTTCGCGATATCGGTACAATGTACGGTAGAACGGGTATCGCGAATATCCGAAGTGGTAAAGCCGATTTGGTTGTTGATGACGATGTGAACCGTACCGCCGGTAGTATAACCACGGGTTTTAGACAGGTTGAATGTTGCTTGGTTAACACCCAAACCGATAAATGCAGAGTCACCGTGAATCAATACCGGCAAGACTTTATCGCGGCCGTTTTCACCCAAACGTTTTTGTTTGGCGCGCGCAGAACCTTCCACTACCGGGTTAACAATTTCCAAGTGTGATGGGTTAAATGCCAAAGAAACGTGCATCGGGCCGTGTGGCGTAGCGATGTCGGAGCTGAAGCCCATGTGGTATTTCACGTCGCCGCTAGGCAGTTTGATTTCGGCACGGCCTTCAAACTCAGCAAATAAATCACTGGGTTTTTTGCCTAGAATGTTCACCAAAACATTCAGACGGCCACGGTGTGCCATACCGATGATGACTTCTTCCACGCCGTCTTTACCGGCATTTTGAATCAGGTAGTTCAAACCGGCAATCGCGCTTTCACCGCCTTCTACACCAAAGCGTTTTTGACCGACATATTTGGTATGCAGGTAGCGTTCCAGAGTTTCGGCAGCAGTCATTTCTTTCAAGATACGGCGTTTTTGTTCAACGTTGTAGCTTGGCGTAGACAGTACGCTTTCAAAATAATTGCGAACCCAGCGGCGCTCTTCCGTATTTGGGATGTAGATATACTCTACCGCGATATGGCCGCAGTAGGTTTGTTTGAGGTTGCTGATGATTTGGGACAGAGGCAGTTTGCCCTGACCGGAAAAATCGCCCTCGCCCATATTGAACTGAAGTGCCATATCGGCATCTGACAGACCGTGGAATTTAGGATCGAGAGCTTCGATATTTTGAGGAGGAATACGTTTGAGCGGATCAAGTTGGGCTGCACCCACGCCTTGGATACGATAGGCAGAAATCAGTCGCAAAACGCTGACTTGCTTTTTCATCATTGCCTCATCCACACCGCCTGAAACGGCTGCGGCAATTTTCTTTTTAGCCAAAGTGGCAAATGATTCACGAATCGGTGTATGGGCAACATCGACAGCGACTGCGCCCGGCTGTTTACTCAAATCGGTAAAGTACTGTTTCCATTTTTCATCGACAGATTCCGGATTATCCAGAAACTTTTCATACAACTCCTCGATGTATGGCGCATTAGAACCAAACAGATAAGAGAAATTGAGTTTTTCGTCCATCATGGCGTGAGCTCTTTTCTTTAAAATATAAACAAAGGGTAGAATCCCGTGTTCTCCGAACGGAATTCAGGCCGTCTGAAATGACACTTTATTCTACCCTATTTCAAATCAAATTACCTGCTATCAACTTAATTAATTACGACCAACCTCATTGAAAACGGCAATTCGATTTTTTCAAACGACTTTTCAACAATATATTAATGTATTGTCTATTAGCGTTTATCTACCGGAACGTAATCGCGACGCTCTGCACCGGTATACAGTTGACGTGGGCGACCGATTTTCAGTGCCGGATCGCTAATCATTTCATGCCAATGAGAAATCCAACCTACACTGCGCGACAATGCGAAGATAACGGTAAACATTTCAGTTGGAATGCCCAATGCGGACAAGACGATACCGGAGTAGAAATCGACGTTTGGATACAGCTTGCGTTCAACAAAGAATGGATCTTTCAGTGCAATTTGTTCCAATTCCATCGCCAGCTTGAATTTAGGACTGTCTTCCAAGCCCAATTCTTTCAAGACTTCATAACAGGTTTCGCGCATGATGCTGGCTCGTGGGTCCATATTGCGGTATACGCGGTGACCGAAGCCCATCAGACGGTATTTGCGTTGTTTCACACCTTCCATGTATGCGGCAACATTAGATACATCACCGATTTCGTCCAGCATCTTCAACACAGCTTCGTTTGCACCGCCGTGTGAAGCACCCCACAGACAGGCGATACCGGCAGCAATACAGGCAAATGGGTTTGCGCCCGAAGAGCCGGCCAAACGCACAGTCGAAGTAGAAGCGTTTTGCTCGTGGTCGGCATGCAAGATAAAGATGCGGTCGAGCGCGCGAGCCAATACTGGATTAGGTTTGTATTCTTCACATGGTGTCGCAAACATCATGTGCAAGAAGTTTTCAGCATAGGAAAGGTTATTTTTTGGATAATTGAACGGCAAACCGTTGGAATAACGGTAACACATTGCCGCAATTGTCGGAATTTTGGAGATTAAGCGGTAAATCGCAATTTTGCGGTGCTCTGGATTGGCAATATCCAAGCTGTCTTGGTAGAAAGCAGACAAAGCGCCAACCACGCCAACCATCATCGCCATCGGGTGCGCATCGCGACGAAAACCGCGGAAGAACCAAGTCAACTGCTCATGCAGCATAGTATGGCGACTGACTGTGGCATCAAATTCTTTTTTCTGTTCAGGGGTAGGCAGTTCGCCGTAAATCAACAGATAGCAAACTTCCAAATAATCGGATTTTTCTGCCAGCTGCTCGATAGGATAACCACGGTAATACAACAGACCTTCATCGCCATCAATATAAGTGATTTTGGATTCACAACTTGCAGTTGACACGAATCCGGGGTCGAAGGAAAACAGACCTGTATTTTTAGTCAAAGTACGGATATCAACCACATCATGGCCGATACTTGCTTCCAATACTGGCAGTTCCAAGGTCTCTTGATTCGGGGTGGTGAGCTTGACTGATTTAGACATTCTTAAACTCCTTTGTAAGTTGGGGCTTTCGTTGCCGCCCAAGCGGCACGGTCCTTTTTTTCAGACGGCCTCCGTATGGAAAGAGCTTGTTCGGATTGGCATCGCAAACAAGCTCTATAATACGTCATGCCTGTCTGATTTTTTCAAGCATGGGAATCAGGTGTTTCTTGTCCGTCGCCGAATGTCCGTTAATCAAGGCAAGCAATTCTTGGTCTTGAAATTCGAGGATTTCGGAAAATTCGGACAACTCCTGATCACTCAGGTGCTCGAATTCTTTTTCCATAAACCTACCGAAGATTAAGTCTAATTCCAACAATCCCCGGCGGGTTTGAAAACGGATTTTCCGTTTGGCAATATCGTCAAAAACCATCATTTCTTAAACGGCTCGTTTCAACATAATCTCTTTAATCTTACCGATGGCTCGGGTCGGATTCAAGTGTTTAGGACATACGTCTACGCAGTTCATAATGGTGTGGCAACGGAACAAACGGTATGGGTCGTTCAGATTATCCAAACGCTCATTAGTGATGGTATCACGGCTATCCGCAATGAAACGGTAAGCATTCAGCAAACCGGACGGACCAACGAATTTATCAGGGTTCCACCAGAATGACGGGCAGGCAGTCGAACAGCAGGCGCACAAAATACATTCGTACAAACCGTCCAACTCTTTACGCTCTTCCTGAGTTTGCAGACGCTCTTTGTCCGCATCGATAGGGTTATCGTTGACAACGTAAGGTTTGATGGAGTGGTATTGTTTGAAGAACTGGGTCATATCCACAATCAGGTCGCGGATAACAGGTAGACCTGGCAGAGGACGGATTTTAACCGGCTGTTTCAGGCCGCGCAGATCAGTTAGACATGCCAAACCGTTTTTGCCATTGATGTTCATACCGTCAGAACCGCAAATACCTTCGCGGCAAGAACGGCGGAAAGACAATGTATCGTCTTGTGCTTTCAGGCGCACTAAAGCGTCCAAAAGTTTGACGTCGGTTGGTTCCAATTCCAACTCGTAACGTTGCATATAAGGTTTGGCATCAACGTCCGGGTTGTAACGGTAAATTTCAAAACTCATTTTTTCCATGAGAAGTGTTCCTTTTCTCATAAACTGCCCAATGATTTTGTATTATGAATTCGAGCAGTTCAATGTGGGTATGGTTAGGTTTCAGACGGCCTTTAAGATAAAGGCCGTCTGAAAACTCATCAATAAACGCGTTTAGCCGGTTTGATGTATTCCACGCTCAAAGGCTTGGTATGTACCGGTTTGTAAGACAAAGTATTGGTATCTGAATGATACAGGGTATGTTTCATCCAGTTTTCGTCATCGCGCTCAGGATGGTCGTCTGAAGCATGTGCGCCGCGGGATTCTTTACGCGCTTCGGCGGACACCAAAGTCGCTTTCGCTACTTCAATCAGATTATCCAATTCCAAAGCTTCGATACGCGCGGTATTCCACACTTTGCTCTTGTCTTTGATTTCAGTACGTTTCACGCGCTCGGCAATCGCCATGATTTCTCGAACGCCTTTGCTCAGAATCTCATCGGTACGGAACACACCGGCGTGCAGTTGTACGGAGCGTTGCAGTTCGCGACGCAATGCATCAACGTTTTCACCATCGGTTTGATTGTCCAAACGCTCGATACGTTGGCGGGTCAACTCACCGGCATTAGCAGGCAGAGGTTTCCAGTCGCTTTGCTCTTTGATGAATTTAATCATGCTGTCGCCGGCAGCTTTACCGAATACCACCAAGTCCAACAGGGAGTTAGTACCCAAGCGGTTTGCACCGTGTACGGAAGCACAAGCGCACTCACCTGCTGCATACAGACCTTTTACAGGTACTTCGTAATCCTCACCTTGCGGAACGACAACTTCGCCATGATAGTTGGTCGGAATACCGCCCATCATATAGTGAGTAGTCGGCACAACAGGAATCGGGTCTTTAATCGGGTCGATACCGGCAAACTGAATGGAAATCTCGCGGATGCCCGGCAGTTTTTCCATAATTTTTTCTGCGCCGATATGGTCGATTTTCAGCAAAACGTGGTCTTTGTTTTTACCACAACCGCGACCTTCGTAAATTTCCATCGCCATCGCACGGGAAACCACGTCACGGGAAGCCAAGTCTTTTACAGTCGGAGCGTAACGTTCCATAAAGCGTTCGCCGTCGGCATTCAGCAGAATACCGCCCTCACCGCGTACACCCTCGGTAATCAATACACCGGCACCGGCTACACCGGTCGGGTGGAATTGCCAGAATTCCATATCTTCCAACGGAATACCCGCACGGGCACAAATACCCAAACCATCACCGGTATTCATATAAGCATTGGTAGAAGAAGCATAAATACGACCGCCGCCACCGGTAGCAAACATCACGGCTTTAGCGTGAAAAATATAAACTTCGCCGGTTTCCATTTCCATGGCGGTTACACCGACGACGTCGCCATCTTCATCACGAATCAAATCTTGCGCCGTCCATTCCACAAAGAATTGCGTATTGGCACGGACGTTTTGTTGATACAGGGTATGCAGCATCGCATGACCGGTACGGTCGGCAACCGCGCAGGCACGTTCTACCGCGCGCTTGCCGTGTTCGGCAGTATGACCGCCAAAAGGACGCTGATAAATTTTGCCGCTTTCGACACGGTCAAAAGGCATACCCATGTGTTCCAACTCAATCACCGCTTCAGGCGCGGCGCGACACATAAACTCAATCGCATCTTGGTCGCCCAGCCAGTCGGAACCTTTCACGGTATCGTACATGTGCCAATCCCAACGGTCTTCCTGCACATTACCCAATGAAGCAGAAATACCGCCTTGAGCCGCTACAGTATGAGAACGGGTTGGAAACACTTTAGACAAAACAGCACAATTCAGGCCGGATTTAGACAATTGGAGGGCTGCGCGTAAACCTGCACCACCACCGCCAACAATCACGGCATCAAACTTGCGAACAGGAAAACCCATATTTACCCCCAAATTACTTTAACTGAATACACCAAGCAGCCTACCAACCAAACGATGGTGGCAACTTGTAAAAACAAACGCAGGCCGAAAGGCTTAATGTAGTCCATCCACAAATCGCGGATACCTACCCATGCATGCAGGAATACGGCCAAGAAGCTCACTTGGGTAAATACTTTCACCCAAGTCTGATCAAAAAATGCCTGCCATGCCGAATATTCTTTAGGCAACGTAAACAAAACAACCAAAAGAACCACGGTATACACCAACATGATGACCGCAGTTGCACGTTGCATTGCCCAATCGCGCAAACCGTAATGCGCACCTGTCAATTTACGTTCTACCATAACAAAGCTCCCAAAACGACAGTCAGAATCAAAGCAGAAGCAAATACAACTTTAGCAGTAGCACGGGCAGTATTTAATTCCAAGCCTTTGTGTACATCCAAAAACAGAAAGCGGATACCGGCGAAAAAGTGGTGCAGATATGCCCACAACAGACCGATAAGGATCAGCTTCACAAACGGATTGGAGATAGCAGAACGATATGCTTCAAACGACGCTTCGCGATCCAGCGTTCCAGAGAAGAAATACAAGAGAACAGGCAGCATCACAAACAAGCCGACGCCGCTGATACGGTGAAGAATAGATACAATCCCCGGTATGGGCAATCGGATATTCGGAATTTCCAAAAATACCGGGCGTGATTTGGCGGACATGGTCAGTTCCTCTAGATTTATTATCAGCTCAAAACCTATAGCTCAGCACTACAATAAGCTACATAAACCATAATTTACCTGTTTTATCTCATTTTGAACAGTGCAATTTATGAATGCTCTAATGATTTTTACCAAAAGACTAATAAAATCAAACAATCATTCTTAGATTTTTTTTTGCGTGGCTAGCCTTTTTTGTTACTTTCCTGCAATTAAGCCATCTCCCCATCAAAGCACTTACGATAACATCATTATTATTTGAGAATTGTATCTATTGTGAGATAAATTCTCACTCTTGATACCTAATCTTTACAAAGGAATCTGTCGTTGAAGCAGAGTTCAAAGGCAAGAAAGTCCACATGACGTATATGAACAAAGCCGAACGCAATGTCTCGGTTTTTTAGACAATCCGTGTGTGAAATAATGTGCCAAATTTGATGGACAAGGCCGTCTGAAAAGATATAGTGGATTAACTTTAAACCAGTACGGCGTTGCCTCGCCTTAGCTCAAAGAGAACGATTTTCTAAGGTTCTGAAGCACCAAGTGAATCGGTTCCGTACTATCTGTACTGTCTGCGGCTTCGTCGCCTTGTCCTGATTTAAATTTAATCCACTATATAAAGTTTCTATCAATCCATATCATTTGAGTTTTCATCTTCATAATATGGATGATCGAACAGCTCTCCTTCCCAGATACATTCATCCGTTATACCTTGGGATTCCATGAAAGGAACATAAGAATAAAAATCTTTTTCATATTCTCCATAAAATATATTCACTCCTTTGAGCCATACTGCATCGCATTCATCACACAGAATAATTTCATCATGAAGATATTTAGGTTTTGAATGGTAGAGATAGCCTTGTTGACAAGCGGGACATATTTTTATTCTCTTATTCATGATTACTCCATATAATCGATTTATTTTTGTGGGTAAGCAGTAGTGATTTGATTGCTGCGGCATAAGCCATTCTTAACTTATTACGATTGCATTATCATCACTACTCTTACATAGTTATACATTCAAAGACATTTCATCCATCTCTAGATGGACTAAAATACAGCACAACACCAACAATGTTTCCATACCTTATAAGGAAGCTGCATCATGACACACTCCCCTCATCAAAACACACCCGATCAGGAAGACTATATCCCCTCCTTCCGCCGTCGAAACTTGGACACATCCGGTTTTATGAAAAAACTCGGACGCTTTGCCGGCCGCCTAGGCAAACCTGTCGTCCGACAGCTTTATGCACTTTATTACCTTTGGGAATCCGAACACACGCCCAAACGGGCCAAAATGATTATTGTCGGTGCACTGGTTTATTTTCTCAGCCCCATCGACAGCATTCCCGACCTGCTGATTCCATTTGGTTTCAGTGACGACATTGCCGTCATTGCATTGGTTTATTCTCAGATGAAAAACTATCTGACCGAAGATATTCAAGAAAAAGCCCGTCAAGCGGCTGACAAGCTGTTTGGTTCTTAATTGGATACAATTCGACTACACATATATAAATATGAGAAGAAGGCCGTCTGAATATTCAGACGGCCTTCTCGGTTTATGACTTTTTTATTTCAAAGGCTGCATACCCATAACTTCCATCAGGAAGTTGGTAAACGCAGGATTGCTTGGCTTGGTATCCATGTTTTTCCAACGTTGCTGCCAACCGCGCAAAGCACCTTGAATGTACTGTTTGGATTGCTCGGTAGTAATTTCACCACGTTGGCTGTCAACGGCAGAACGCAGATAAACTTCGTACATACTGTCATCGACGGAGTTGCGTCCCACTTGTTGGATACGGAAGCGGTTCAAATATTGGGCAGCCTGAACTTTGGTCAGACTACCTTGGCTCACTTGGGTACTCAAGCGACGTGCTTCATCATGAATCTTGGAAACATCTGCCCAATGCGAAGGAGCCAAATGATAACTGGTAGCTGAAACTTGTGAATCAGCCTTAGGTTTCTTGACGTTGGTTGGTCGAACTGGCACTTCTTTCAATGTTGGAACATAAATCGATTCACAACCGGCAAGTGCCGCCACAGCAAGGATAGGAAGAATGTATTTTTTCATAATGCGCATTATAAGCATGATTCGTTGAAGAAACCAACTTTTGAATAACGGTATTCAAAGCTCATTAACTGAATTACAACAGATTTCATACGATATCTCAAGCCCATACGCAAAAAAGGCCGTCTGAAAACGGCCTTTTAACAACAATCCTATATTATGCCAAATCGGCAAACAGAGGCGTAGAAAGATAGCGTTCGCCATACGATGGCAACAAGACAACAATCAGCTTGCCTTCGTTTTCAGGTTTTTTAGCCAGTTGCAATGCGCTCCATACTGCGGCACCGGAAGAAATACCTACCAGAATGCCCTCTTTCTCAGCCATAGCGCGCGCAGTTTCAAACGCTGCTTCGTTAGGTGCTTTGACAATGCTGTCGTAAATAGTCGTATTCAAAACGCTGGGGATAAAGCCTGCGCCCAAACCTTGAATCGGATGCGGGCCTTTTTCACCACCACTCAATACCGGGGAAGCTTCAGGCTCAACAGCCACGATTTGAACTTCGGGTTTGTGTTTTTTCAATACTTCACCTACGCCGGTAATCGTGCCGCCTGTACCCACACCGGCCACGAAAATATCGACTTGGCCGTCTGTATCACGCCAAATTTCTTCGGCAGTGGTTTTGCGGTGAACTTCAGGGTTAGCCTCGTTATCAAATTGGCGCGGCATAAAGTAAGTATCTGGATGCTCGTCCACTAAAGACTGGGCTTTAGCGATAGCGCCTGCCATACCTTCGGCTGCCGGTGTCAAAATCAGCTCTGCACCGAATGCACGCAACAGCATTTTGCGTTCTTTACTCATGCTTTCAGGCATAGTAATCGCCAACTTATAACCGCGGGCCGCACACACCATTGCCAAACCGATACCGGTATTACCGCTGGTCGCCTCAACGATAACGGTATCTTTATTGATTTTACCAGCCTGCTCCGCCGCTTCAATCATGGCTTCGGCAATACGGTCTTTCACGCTGCTGCCCGGATTGAAAAATTCAAGTTTAACAGCGATTTGCGCTTTCAAACCTTCGGTCAGACGGTTCAATTTCACCAAAGGTGTATTGCCGATCAGCTCGGTAATATTATTTGCAATTTTCATTTCCTGCTCCAGATTTAAATGTGATATAGCCTGCATATTAAACTCAGGCCGTCTGAAAAACCAATACCGAAAATTTCTTTCGTTATAACTTTTGGTTTGGATAAATTAATATCCGCCCCGTTCAAAAATCAAAGCCATGGCAACCACAGCCTGCATGACAACCGCAACCAGCCAACCCATTTGCAGCTGAGTGGCACTAAACAAAGCCGCCGACTGCCTGCACACGACAACGCGGTGCAGATAAAACACCAGCATCAACACGCCCTGCAAAACAAACCAATAAATCGGTTTCAAGGCATAAATTTTCAGCAAGGCCGCCCATGCAAAAACCGCGCCTGCCAATGGCAAGATGAAATAAACCACGCCTACCAAGAAAACAAAAGCCAAAGTCATGACGACATTAGAAACCGCAAATAAGGTTAAACCGGCATATTCGCCTGCCGACCAAAACTTTTTGTCTTCCGTTTTACTGCAATTATCAATAAAGAAAAAAACACTGGCGATTGTCAGATAAAAATGAGGGATGAACAAAGGGCCTGTATGCGTAAAGCCCCACATTCCGGGCAACAAGCGCGCGCCCAGTGCGGAAATTCCCAGCCACAACAACACCGCAGCCCAAAGCCATTGAAACCGCTGCGCGCGAAAAATAAACGCCAACGATACCGCAGCATACGCGACGGCAAACCAAAAATCCAAAGAAACCATCATGAATACTGCAACTCGCCTTCAAAAACGGTTTCAGCAGGGCCGGTCATTTGCACATCGCCACCTTCTTCCCAACTGATAAACAATTCGCCGCCAGGCAGAGTAACACGCACAGGCACACCCGATTTTAGCAAGCCATTGCGCACACCGGCCACCACAGCCGCACACGCTCCGGTACCGCAAGCCTGAGTTTCCCCCACCCCGCGTTCAAACACGCGCAGGCGGACTGACAACTCATCTTCAACCTGCAAAAAGCCGACATTAACCCGTTCAGGAAACTGCTCGTGCGATTCAATAGCGCCGCCCCAATGCTCCACCGGTGCGGTTTCAACATCATCAACCAAAATCACCGCATGCGGATTACCCATATTCACGCAGCTTACCGGTACAGATTCCAAACCGACCAAGATAATATGTGTCAGCGCATCTTCATTTTCACCATATGCAGGCACAAACGGAATTTCAGACGGCATGAAACGCGGTTTACCCATATTGACGGTAACCAAACCGTTATCCAACAGCTTCGGCACAATAATCCCTTTGGCCGTTTCGACCAAAATTTCCGTTTTATCCGTCAAACCCTTATCCGCGACAAAACGCGCAAAACAACGCGCGCCATTGCCGCACTGTTCTACTTCCCGACCATCGGCATTGAAAATGCGGTACCGAAAATCGACCGCATCAGAAGAAGGCTTCTCCACTACCAAAAACTGATCAAAACCCACGCCGCGATAACGGTCCGCCCATTGGGCAAGCGGCGCAGCCAACGGATCAAAGTCCTGATTAATGGAATTGACCACCATAAAATCATTGCCCAAGCCGTGCATCTTCGTAAATTTCAAAGTTTTCATTATTCATTCACATTCTTATTAAATCATTATTTCGGCACATTCTACACCAGAATGATATATCCGTTTCTATCTTGTTTTTCAGACGGCATTGCGCCCTTTTACCAATACTAACACCAGCCACCCCGCAAAAATACTATACTTCCCACATTACAAACATTTCTTATTACAAGGATACACATTATGAAAAAAGTTCTCTTACCTGCCCTTTTGGCCGCTTCACTCAGCGCATGTACAGTCGGCACACCCGGCGTTTCCGTCGGCTTAGGCGTCGGCACCAGCATCGGCCGCCACGTCGGCTTGGGTACATCCATCAACATCCCTGTCGGCTTGGACAAAACCAAAACCACCAAAGACACAGATTCGGACGGCATCCGCATCACAGAAGAACAAATCGTAACCTATTTTGATGCGCACGGCACACCCAGCAACAGCGCAGTCAAAGGCGGCTTCCATCGCCAACTGATCAGCAAACGCAACAACGAATATGTCGTCCAAGACTTTTACAGCGACAACAGCCAAAAACGCACGGACCCCTACGTCCTCAGCCGTAACCAACTGATGCAGTTCCGCGCCACGCCAAGCAACGGCTCGTTAACCACTTACGCCTACAACGGTACGGTAATGCAGCAGCAAGTGTTCCAAAACGGCAAATTGGTTAACGCCAAATACTAAAGGCTGTCTGAAACGGCTGGAAAGCATGTGAAACTTGATTACAAAATATTTTTAACATTCAAACATTTGAAATATTTTGTACCATTTTCTTAAAAATATTGATTGACACATTTTTTCCAGCCATTATAATACGCCCCATTCCCCGATAGCTCAGTCGGTAGAGCGACGGACTGTTAATCCGCAGGTCCCTGGTTCGAGCCCAGGTCGGGGAGCCAAATTTTAAAAGCCTGAACTTCTGTTCAGGCTTTTTTACATCAATCAGGAACGATCGTTCTTTCCCAAAGAAAGCCCTGAATCCTCATAAGACCTTTGCAAAGGCCTCTATCTGCCAAACTGGCACGCCTTGCGCCCTACCCGCTTCGTTTGGCGAACAGGCGCAAACAGCCCGAAACCTTTTTTCAGTCAGGTTTCAGGCTGTTTCGTTTTTTGAATGAACGACATTTTTTCAGACGGCCTTGTCCATCAAGCTTGGTACATCATTTCACACACGGATTGTCTAAAACGACCGAGACATTGCGTTCGGCTTTGTTCATATACGTCATGCGGATTTTCTTGCCTTTAAATTCTGCTTCGACGACGGATTCCAGCGTGGCAACATCTTGGAGGAAGCCGAATTTTTTGTCGTTTGCAGCAATGAATTTGACAGGTTTGTCGCGGAACAGCGAGTAGAACGACACGCCTTTATTATCTGCTGTCACGGCGCATTGCGTTTTGCTGTCGGTGGCGATGACGGAGGAAAGCGTATGGGGCTTGTGGGTACGGTCGGCGAAGGTGGTGTAGGAATCATACGACCCGAAGCTAGTCCTTAATACGAAGGTATTGCCAAGCCACTTATGGCTAGTCCTGTCTTCGGGAAGATTTTTCTCGATGGCTTTTTTGCCTGCAAAGAAAGAGCATTCTTTGGTTTTGTGGTTGCAGACTTTTTTAACGCTGAACTGTTTATCCGGAGAAATAATGATGGTTGCGGCGGCAAAGCTGTTTGCGCTTGCTGCGGTAAACATACAACTTAAAAGAAGTGAGCGGATGAGAAGGGACGGTTTCATTTTGTTTGGTGTATCGATTGGTTTTTAATATTGATTGAGCAGATTTGAATGCAATAAACACTCAATATGCCTGCGGCGGAATAACTGCCGATATGTTGATTTCAATCTGCAAAACAGATAATACGAAGGCCGTCTGAAACTGATTTTTGGCGTTTCAGACGACCTTTGTTTGCTTTGCGGCGCGGGTTTAGCGGAAGAAATCGCCCATGCCTGCTGGCAGGCCTTGGGTAAATGCACCCATGGTTTTATTGGTCGTTTCTTCGGCTTTTTCAGAAGCGGCATTGATGGCGGCCAATACCAAATCTTCCAGCATCTCTTTGTCGTCTGCGGCCTCTTGAATCAAATCAGGGCTGATTTCAAGTTTGCGGACAACGTGCGAACACGTCATCACAACTTTTACCAAACCATTGCCTGCTTCGCCTTCAACTTCAGTTTCAGCCAGCTTGGCTTGTGCCTTTTTCATGTTTTCCTGCATTTGCTGAGCCTGTTTCATCAGGCCGCCTAATCCGGCTTTTCCGAACATGTTTTACTCCTATGGGTTTGAATAAATGGGTTTCACTCATGCCGTCTGAAAAACGCTCTTGCCTTTCAGACGGCCTTGTATATCGGTATTTTAAGAATGCCCTGCCAATTCTAAAGAATCCGGCAGCCATTGTGCTTCAAAGGTTTGTAAGATTTTCTGCGCCGTTGTATCTGCTTCCAGCAAATCTTGCGCCTGCTGCCGCCCTTCTTCTTGAATACGTTTACGGCGCATAACCGGTGTTTCCCAGCCTTTATCATCCTGCCAAGGCTCGGTTTGCAGCCTTAAATTGCCAAGATGGTATGCCTCGCTCAACGTCTGGCAGATTTTATCCAGTCGCTCTTTATTGGCAGTGGCTTTGGCCTCATCCGTCAACGACAGCATGATTAAACCTGCTTCTGCATCATAACTTGTCCATGCCGCATTTTGCGCCAACATCTGCGCTGCGCCTAATTTACGGGCAAAGCGTTCGATAATACTGTGCCAATTCTCAGTTCTAAACTCAGGCAAAGGAGCGAACTGAAGCTCTTCTTCATCTCCCTCCTCTTCTTCAGGCTCAGCAGACGCAACCGGCTGTGGCACTTCCATCACATCAGCATGGTGTGAATCTTCATATGTATATGCTTCATCAAAATACGGAGGCGGAATTTCCTCATCCATGTGCGGATATTCTTCCGGCGCGGGGGCCGTCTGAACTTTTGCAACAGGCAATGTCTCCGCAGTTTCTTGTATCTGCGCCGTTTGTGTTTGAGGCGTTTCGTCCGATACTTGGCTCGGCATTTCCTCCCAAGGCGGTACATCCGCCTGTTGTTGAACAGACTGAATAGTTTCTTCAGACGGCCTTTCAACGATATCCTGTTTGGTCGGAACAGCCTCTTTCTCAACCGCCGGTGCTGCTATCGGCTCAGATTTCGGCAGCTGAAAAGGCTTTTTTTCGGCCTCAGCTTTCTGATGGCCGGAATGCAAATCCGTGTGTTCAATCTGACTTTGCGTATCGCAACTCGAAGCGGCCAACGGCGCAAATGCAAGCATGCGTAAAAGCGTCATGACAAAACCGGCATACTCGTCCGGAGCAAGCGGCAAATCCTGTTTACCATGAATAGCACATTGATAATAAAGCTGAATCTGCTCGCCACTCAAAGCCTGACTTAATCGCAGCAAAGTTTCACGTTCAGGGTCGTCATTCGCTAAGGCGGAAGGAATGGTTTGAATCAAAGCCAAACGTTGCAACAGCATGGCCAATTCTGCCAATGCGCTGTCAAAACCAATCGCTCTGGCGGACATTTCCTGAGCTTTTTCCAGCAAGGCCTCACCGTTTTGATTGATGATTCCTTCAAGCAATTCAAACAAGTATTGTTTATCGACCGCTCCAATCATCTGACGGACATCTTGTTCGGCCACTTTACCCGAACCCATGGCAATCGCCTGATCCAAAAGACTCAACGCATCGCGCATCGAGCCGGCGGCGGCACGTCCCAAAAGCTGCAAAGCCTGTGGCTGATAAGGTACATTTTCACGGTCCAGGACATGTGCCAAATGCTCGGCAACCTGTTGGGTTGTCATGTTGCGCAACACAAACTGCAAACAGCGGCTCAATACAGTAATGGGGACTTTGTGCGGATCAGTGGTCGCCAAAATGAATTTAACGTGCTCAGGCGGCTCTTCCAAAGTCTTCAGCATGGCATTGAACGCGCTTTTGGAAAGCATATGCACTTCGTCGATGATATAGACTTTGTATTTACCCGCAGTCGGCGCATATTGGGCGTTTTCCAACACTTCGCGGATATTGTCGATACCTGTATTCGATGCCGCGTCGATTTCCAATAAATCCACATAACGGCCGCTGTCGATTTGCGTACAGCTTTCACATTGACCGCATGGCTCGCCATGCACGGCATTTTCGCAGTTCAAGCTCTTGGCCAAAATCCTGGCAATCGTGGTCTTACCCACACCGCGCGTTCCTGTCAGCAGATAGGCATGGTGCAGACGGCCTTCGTCCAGCGCGTTGCGCAGGGCTTTGACGACGTGTTCCTGACCGACCAAATCGGCAAAGGTTTTCGGACGCCATTTTCGTGCAAGAACTTGATAAGCCATGTTGTTTCTCTACGGGAAATAAATCGGAAGGCCGTCTGAAAAGAATTATCCGCTCTTCAGACGGCCTCAGAAAATGGCATATATTCTAGCATTTTTTTGATTTTTATTAAGGATTTTCTATCAAGGCTACGGCGACAGCATGTCATTACAATGTTAGAATCCTACATAAATAATAAACAATTTGAAGCTCAAATCATTATGTCTGAAATCATACTACGTAAACAATCAGCCACTATGCAAGTCAATACGATGGGCGGATATATTGATTCCCTGATTCTAAAAGGGCGGAAAGTCTTATTTCCGAAAACCAGCGTTCAAGTGGGTGATGACACAAAATTACGCGGCGGTATGCATGTCTGTTTACCCCAATTCGGACCGGACAGTAAAAATCATCTGGCCCAACATGGTTTCGGCAGAACTTCAGACTGGGAAATCCGCCATCAAAATGAATCGGATATCGGCTTAAAATTAATCAGAACAGAAAAAGGCTATGAACACGTCGAATGGTTGCTTGATTACAGCCTGCCTAACGAAAATGAAGCTATCGCCATCCTAACCGTCTGCAATTACGGTGAATCACCCGTCCGCACTTCTCCGGGATTCCACCCCTACTTTACCGCCGTCGGCACACAATTTAATTTCAACGGCGCACCATACAATGCCGACTATATCTCACATACCGAATTTGTTTCCTCCGACCAGGATGCACACGTTGCATTTGACGGCTTGAAACTGGATATCCGCACCCACAATCTGCCTGTGTATGCCCTTTGGAGCGATCGAAACGGCCAATATACTTGTGCAGAACCAACCGCAGAAGGCAATGCATTTTTATCCCCTGCCCGAGGCGGACAATTTGTTTCAGGGCATAGTAAAAAACGTTACGCCATGAAAATCAGACTGATGGCTTAACCCCCTTACAAATCCTCAATATTTAAAAACCACCCAAACGGGTGGTTTTCTTATAGCTTACAGTCCATTGTTATTGATTGCATTCGCAATATCGCGTACCGCTGTTACATACATGCGGCTGTGGTTGTATTGCCATACTGTGTAGAAGTTATTCAGGCCCAAATAGTATTCAAATACGCCCGGGCTGGTCTCCAAAGCATACAATACAGCCTTTTCATTATCCGCAACAGCAGCTTGAGGCACGACACCCAAAGCTTTGAAATCTGCGACAGTGCGTGTCAAAGCTGTTTTCTCATCGATAATCGCCTGCAAGTGCGGAGTAATCGTCAGATTTACCGGCACAACCATCTTACTGCCGGTCTGCCAGCCATGCTGTTTCATATAATTGGCAACAGAAGCCGCCACATCGCCGACATTATTCCAAATATCGCGATGACCATCACCATCATAGTCTACCGCCCATTTACGGTAGCTTGAAGGCATAAATTGCGGCATACCCATCGCACCGGCATAGCTGCCTTTGAAGTCAAAGACATTTTCTTTTTCTTCTTTTGCCATCTGCAAAAGTTCGCTCAACTCGTTTTGGAAGAACTCGGCACGGCGTGGATAATCAAAGGCCAATGTACTCAAGGCATCGGCAACGCGGAAGCTGCCTGTATTTTTACCATAATTGGTTTCAATACCGAGAATCGCCACAATCAATTCGGCAGGTACGCCGTATTTGCGTGCCACATCATCGATTACGGCACGATTTGCCGCATAGAATTGTCTGCCGCCATTAAATTTGGCTGCACCAGAGTTACCGGTGCGGAATTCATACCAAGGACGCGAAGTGCTTGGACGGTATATAATGGTAATGATATTGCCTTTATACACCACGCCATTAAAGAAATTACGCAACTCTTCCGCACTGAACCGGCGGTTTTTTACTTCATATTGGATAAACTGCTGAACGTTGACGTTTTCATTAAAGCCGCTGCTGGCAACAGATTCAGCCGCAGCATCAAATACAGGGCGTTTTGCAGAGGAAACAGGCTCAACCGGTTTTGCCGTATCAACAGCAGGCTTTTGCGGGGTACTACATGAAGCTAGAGCCAAAGCAGCCAGACCCATCCCAAAGATTTTGATTTTATTCATAAATAATCTCTTTATTAAATACTATGATAAATCCGAATACGAAAGAATATTCGTCCAACACATCATCTCTCTATGCCAACTGCCATACTTTTTAATCAGCCAAAAAATATAGAAACTCGGCACCAATTTGCTTCGGCTCAAGCACATAGACAAGGCCGTCTGAAATCCAAGGAAACCCTTGATTTTCAGACGGCCTTGAATGAATCAATTACTCAGCGACTGCAACAACAGCAACGGTAATTTTAGCAACAGCGTCAGTGTGCAGAGCCACTTCAACTTCGTATTCGCCAACAGCTTTCAAAGGACCGTTAGGCAGACGTACGTTTGCTTTAGCAGCTTGGATACCGGCAGCAACAATCGCTTCAGCGATGTCGGCATTGGTAACAGAACCGAACAGACGACCATCAACACCGGCTTTTTGAGCAACAGTAATGGTTTGGCCTTCCAGTTTTTCTTGACGTGCTTTAGCATCAGCCAAGATTTCAGCTTGTTTGACTTCCAATTCAGCGCGACGTGCTTCGAATTCTTTCATGTTGGCTTCGGTTGCACGTTTTGCTTTACCGGCAGGGATCAGGAAGTTGCGTGCGTAACCGTTTTTAACGGTAACGATGTCACCCAAGTTACCCAGACCGCCGATTTTTTCTAACAGAATAATTTGCATGATTTAAACTCCAAAATTATTTGTGTTGATCGGTGTAAGGCAACAGAGCCAGGAAACGGGCACGTTTCACAGCAGTAGCCAACTGACGTTGGTAGTGTGCTTTAGTACCAGTAATGCGGGCAGGGATGATTTTGCCGTTTTCAGAGATGAAGTCTTTCAACAAATCAACTTGTTTGTAATCAACTTCTTGGATTTTTTCAGCCGTAAAGCGGCAGAATTTTCTACGTTTGAATGATTGACGAGCCATTGTCGTTTAACCTTTATATTCTTTAATGTTCTGTATGCGTAGTACCGGCTTGGGGAAGCGTTGGCTGCGTTGCGCCAAAAATCCTTCCGACTCGATGATAGCATCTTGCCGATACTGCCATTCCTTAGCCTGCTTACCTAAAATCCGCGCAGGAATTTCAAACTTGACCAGACATTTCTGTCCGTTTTCTTCCTGCCAAGACTCATGTTGCAACACAACATCTAAAACAGGAACTCCTGCCGGCGTATATCTCAAAGGCTGAACCTGCAAGATACGGGCGGTAAGCTTAATCAGATTGTTCAATCTTATTCGGCTGCTGCAACTTCTTCAGCTGCACCGTTCAGCAAGTTTTTTGCTTTTTCGCCGCCCAGCATTGGGGAAGCTTCAGTTACAGCGTGTTTTGTTTTGATGGTCAGGTGACGCAGTACGGCATCATTGAAGCGGAAAGCAGTTTCCAGCTCTTCAACCACTTCAGGAGTAGTTTCGATATTCATCAAGACATAGTGTGCTTTGTGGATTTTGTTGATTGGGTAAGCCAATTGACGACGGCCCCAGTCTTCCAAACGGTGGATTTTACCGCTGGCTTCAGTAATCATGGTTTTGTAACGCTCAACCATAGCAGGCACTTGCTCGCTTTGATCAGGATGAACGATAAACACGATCTCGTAATGACGCATGTTATCTCCTTATGGATGATTAAAAACAGCCTTTCACCATGCGAAGTAAAAGGCAAGGCAAAGAGGCTGAATTTTATCCGCATTTCTTAAAAAATACAAGTCTGAATTCAAAATCCACTTTCTTTTCAATTAAAAAACAACATTAGGCCTTATGGTTATTTCCTAGCAAACCACTCAACTATCTGCCAAAAATCTGCTAAAATCTGCTCCATCCTAATAAATACAGCATCAGAAGGCACACAATCATGGCTCTTTTGCAGATTTCAGAACCCGGCATGTCCGCCGCCCCCCATCAACACCGCCTCGCCGTAGGCATTGATTTAGGCACAACCAATAGCTTGGTTGCCACCGTCCGCAGCGGCAGCGCAGTCTGCCTGCCCGATTCAGACGGCCGCGCCACCCTGCCTTCGGTTGTCCGTTATTTGGATGGCGAAGTTGAAGTCGGCAAAAATGCCCTTTCCGCCCAAAAAACCGATCCGCTAAATACAATCAGCTCCGCCAAACGTTTAATCGGCCGCACCCTTACCGACCTCGCACAAGAGGCGCAATACCTGCCCTATCGATTTACACCCAATGAGCGCGTGGTCGAGTTAAACACCCGTCAAGGCGCGAAAACGCCTATCGAAGTATCGGCAGAAATCCTCAAAGCCCTCAAATTGCGTGCTGAAGAAACATTGGGCGGCGATTTGGTCGGTGCCGTCATTACCGTACCCGCTTATTTTGACGATGCCCAACGTCAAGCTACCAAAGATGCCGCGCGCTTGGCAGGCTTGAATGTCTTGCGCCTCCTCAACGAACCGACTGCCGCCGCAATCGCCTACGGACTGGACAACGCCTCAGAAGGCACGTTTGTCGTTTACGACTTAGGCGGTGGCACATTCGACGTATCCGTATTGCAACTGACCAAAGGTCTGTTTGAGGTTAAAGCTACCGGCGGCAACAGCGCATTGGGCGGCGATGACTTCGACCATCGCTTATTCTGCTACTTGCTCGAACAAAACGACCTTTCCAAACTCAACGAACAAGACAGCCAACTTCTGCTTTCCCTTGTTCGTACCGCCAAAGAAAAACTGACCACTCAAACCGAAGCCATCATCGAAACCACGCTTTCAGACGGCCATAAAATTCATACCGTCATTACCCGCCAAGAGTTTCACAATCTGACCCAAAATCTGGTACAAAAAACCATCGAACCAGTCAAACAGGCTTTGAAAGATGCTGGCGTAACCAAGGCGGATGTCAAAGGCGTGATTATGGTTGGCGGCTCTACCCGTATGTTGCACGTTCAACAAGCAGTTGCCACATTCTTTGGTCAAACCCCGCTGAACAACCTCAATCCTGACGAAGTGGTCGCACTCGGTGCCGCCATACAGGCAAACGTCCTTGCCGGCAACAAAACCGACGGCGAATGGCTGCTGCTGGACGTTACCCCCTTGTCACTCGGTTTGGAAACCTACGGCGGACTCGCCGAAAAAATCATCCCGCGCAATTCCACCATCCCCACCGCGCGCGCGCAGGACTTCACCACCTTCAAAGACGGTCAAACCGCCATGACGATACACGTCGTACAAGGCGAGCGCGAACTCGTTTCCGACTGCCGCAGCCTTGCCAAATTCACCTTGCGCGGTATTCCGCCCATGACCGCAGGCGCGGCGCGTATCCGCGTTACCTTCCAAGTTGACGCCGACGGCTTGCTGTCCGTTTCTGCCCAAGAACAAAGCACCGGCGTACAGGCGCAAATCGAAGTCAAACCTTCCTACGGTTTGGACGACAGCACCATTACCCAAATGCTCAAAGACAGCATGAGCAACGCTGCCGAAGACATGGCCGCACGCGCACGCGCCGAAGCCGTAGTCGAAGCCGAAAGCCTGACCGATGCCGTCAACGCTGCTCTTGAATTGGATAGCGATTTATTGGAAGCCGAAGAATTGCAACAGATTCAACAAGACATTGCCGACTTGCAAGGCCGTCTGAAAGACGGCAAAGCCGAAAACATCCGTGCCGCCGTCGCCAAACTCAGCCACAGCACCGACAACTTCGCCGCCAAGCGCATGAACCGCAACATCCAACGTGCGCTTACCGGACAAAGTGTTGATAATATTCGATGACGAATAGTTTCAGACGGCCTTTGATAAAAAGGCCGTCTGAAAAGATGTCATCTCACAGAAATAAAAATAAAGGACAACAATGGAAAAAGCAGGTATTGTCTACCTGATGAAAACCGTCATCAAAGGTGTATATAAGATTGGTATTACTGACGAAAATAATTTTGAAATTAGAATGCGCCATTTGGAAAACAACGGCTACGCAAACGTTGCCGGATTAGAACGCATTCTAGCCATTAAAACCGACAACTATAAAGAAAAAGAAACCTTACTTCATGAAATTTTCGGCAAAAGCCAAATAGGAGAAACTGAGCTTTTTGCAATTGATGAAAATCTTGTAAAAAGGCTTTTTCTCTCATTAAGAGGCGAAATTGTATTTCCTAAAAATGAAATAGCAGAGTTAGGTTTTGAAAAAACTGTCAAAGAACATCATCAAGAAAAAATCTTTGAAGTAAACAGAAGTGCATTTATCTCCTTTATTAAGGAAAAGCACCAACAAAATCCTTTCATATTAAGAAATCTCATCTCTTCAGAAAAT
The DNA here is from genome assembly GCF_051958425.1 of Neisseria sp. P0013.S005. Classification (NCBI taxonomy): domain Bacteria; kingdom Pseudomonadati; phylum Pseudomonadota; class Betaproteobacteria; order Neisseriales; family Neisseriaceae; genus Neisseria; species Neisseria sp. P0013.S005. Next base: position 194,178 of record NZ_JBQCVL010000005.1, read on the forward strand.
GCATATAAACCCAAAAACTCCAAAGTCCGTCTATATAAAGACGAATACTTTGGAAAAAGCGGATCAAAGCTAACCACTGAAATTGAAGATGGTCTTCACATTTATACTACCTACTCAAAAAAGGATTTGAAGATAGCTTACGAAGATTACTCAAAATTATTTGAATCACAATGAGACTCTGGCACCAAACTCTTATCCCCCTACTCCCCCGCGCCCAGCTTTTGGGGCAACACCGCGAATGCGCCGCTTTACGTGGGGCGGGTTGGGGCAGGCCGCATGCGACGGTGAATTATGTCTTCACCCATTCGCCTTACAAGCTCTATCTGTATCACGCACTGATTATGGAAGAGATGGAAAAGCGCGGCTACAAGCCTGACGTTTTATGGAAAGACCCGTTGTATCGCGGCAAAGCGGTGGTACCGTACCATGCACATGAAGCCGAAACAGCCTCTTCACCCATTTACGCCGAACACGATGATGCTTATTTAGATGAATGCTTGGAAAACCTAAAAAGTAAAGGCATCATGTTATAAACCCATTTTTCAGACGGCCTGAATATTGAATATCCAAGGCCGTCTGAAGCCGCTTTAACCACAACCACTCTTAAACAACCGAGACAATAAAAATGCCAAAAATTACCGTACTCCCACACGCGACATTATGCCCTGAAGGCGCGGTTATCGAAGATGCGCCCGAAGGTCAAACCGTCCTTGACGTACTGCTCGACCATGACATCGAAGTCGATCACGCCTGCGAAAAATCCTGCGCCTGCACCACCTGCCATGTGATTATCCGCAAAGGTTTTGACAGCCTGGAAGAACCGACCGAATTGGAAGAAGACCTGCTCGACCAGGCATGGGGCTTGGAAGCCGATTCACGTTTGAGCTGTCAGGCGGTCGTTGCCGATGAAGATTTGGTCGTAGAAATCCCCAAATATACGATCAACCATGCGCGTGAAGACCACTAGAACAAGGCTTAATGAAAAAGGCCGTCTGAAACCACAAATTCATGGTTTTCAGACGGCCTTTTGGTTATGCAGCAAATTATTTGATATGAGGGAAAATAAAACGCATACGGGAAATCTGCATAGCCACTTTCTGAGTAGCAGAATAATTTTCGATTTTTTCTTGAATTCTGATTTGATGCAGATTGCCGTTATGCTTAGGAGCAGATTTTTGAGGCTCGCTTGTCGCCTGTAACTCTTGCTCTGTTTTCAACGCTTCCTCTGCCTCGATGGCCGAAAGTGCAGCCTCATCTCTTACCAAACCGAAACGCTCGATAATGACATTGGCTTCATCTATATAATGAGATTTGTCCGCGCCATTTTCCAACACCGCATCTTCAAGCACAACCGACAAATGCTTGCCGCAATTTTCGATACGCTCTGCGATACGCGAATAAACCATCCAACGTTTCAGCCTCAACGCGCCTGCATCGTCATTGGGTGAAGCGGCATCCAGTTTAATCAAACCATAATGCTTGCCGTAATACAGACGAAACACCAGCTGCTTCAAACCTTCTGTTTCGTCCAGCATCCGATAAAATTCGCGAACCAACAACAGCAAACGGTCAAATGCGCCTGCTTTAGACAGATACTCCGGATCATCGGAAGCAAGCGCGTAAATCAGTTTGGACAATTTGGCGTTGAGTGCGTTATTCATCTTTTTTCCTTTTATTTTTACGTGATGGATTTCGTATTAAGAGCCGTTCTAGATGATTTGGTTGCATTGGGATAATGTAAATTATTCATGCGCAAACCATCATTCAAAACGGAATAAAATATATAAAACGGCAAATTCAAAGCGAATGTGCCGTGGTTTTTTTAAGTGCCGTGCTGTATTTTAACGCAAATATGCTATTTTGTTAAAAAATACCCGCATTATTTATATCCGCATCTACAGTAAAACATTCTGGCAGTCCGCCTACTTCTTGATTAAAATGTTCACCAACAGCCTAAAGACCAAATAAAGGAGCACGTCATGAAATGGACAGATACCCAACGCATCGCCGAAGAACTCTACGACCTGCACGGCGACAGCATCGACCCAAAAACCGTTCGCTTTACCCAACTGCGCGATCTGATTATGGCTTTGCCTGAATTTGACGATGATCCGGCGCGTTGCGGCGAGCGTATTCTCGAAGCCGTGCAACAAGCATGGATAGACGAAGCAGAATAAGCTTTCTTCCATTACATCAAACAAGACCTCAGGCTGTTTTTCAGACGGCCTGAGGTCTTTATTAAATCTATTCATACAATTTCGGAAAATTTCGAAATTGACTCATACTGACCTCAAATTTATTATGCAGTCTGACAACAAATAAAAGATATGCAGAAGGTGCATAAGCATGAATCACGCTAGAGAAATTAACGCATTAAATCACAGCCTTTCCGATTTGAAAGGCGACATCAATGTTTCATTTGAATTTTTTCCGCCGAAAAACGAACAAATGGAAACCATGCTGTGGGATTCCATCCATCGCCTGCAAACCCTGCACCCGAAATTTGTTTCCGTAACTTACGGTGCAAACTCAGGCGAGCGCGACCGCACTCACAGCATCGTTAAACGCATCAAACAAGAAACCGGCCTTGAAGCCGCCCCTCACTTGACCGGTATCGATGCCAGCCCTGACGAGTTGCGTCAAATTGCCAAAGACTATTGGGACAGCGGTATCCGCCGCATCGTTGCCCTGCGTGGCGACGAGCCGCCCGGCTACGAGAAAAAACCTTTCTATGCCGAAGATTTGGTCAAACTGTTGCGCTCCGTTGCCGACTTCGACATTTCCGTAGCGGCCTATCCTGAGGTACACCCGGAAGCCAAATCTGCTCAAGCGGACTTGATCAATCTGAAACGCAAAATCGATGCGGGTGCAAACCACGTTATCACCCAATTCTTCTTTGACGTGGAAAGCTATCTGCGCTTCCGCGACCGTTGCGTGATGATGGGCATTGACGTTGAAATCGTTCCCGGCATCCTGCCTGTAACCAATTTCAAACAATTGGCCAAAATGGCCCAAGTGACCAACGTCAAAATCCCAAGCTGGCTGTCTAAAATGTACGAAGGTTTGGATGACGACCAAGGCACGCGCAACCTTGTTGCCGCCAGCATCGCCATCGACATGGTCAAAGTCCTCTCTCGCGAAGGTGTCAAAGACTTCCACTTCTACACCCTCAACCGCAGCGAACTGACTTACGCCATCTGCCATATTTTGGGTGTACGTCCCCGTTAATAAAACAGACGGCCTCCCCATTCTGATTTACAATATCGAACATTCAGGCCATACCGGCCTGATTAAAAATTCCAACCAGGAGAGTTAACATGACAACATTGCATTTTTCAGGCTTCCCGCGCGTCGGTGCCTTCCGCGAATTGAAATTCGCACAAGAAAAATACTGGCACAAAGAAATCAGCGAGCAAGAATTGCTGGCTGTTGCTAAAGACTTGCGCGAGAAAAACTGGAAACACCAAGCTGCGGCTAACGCCGATTTCGTTGCTGCAGGCGATTTCACTTTCTACGACCACATCCTCGACCTGCAAGTTGCCACCGGTGCCATCCCTGCCCGTTTCGGCTTCGACAGCCAAAATCTGTCTTTGGAACAATTCTTCCAACTGGCCCGTGGTAACAAAGACCAATTCGCTATCGAAATGACCAAATGGTTCGACACCAACTACCACTACTTGGTGCCTGAATTCCACGCCGATACCGAATTCAAAGCCAACGCCAAACACTACGTTCAACAACTGCAAGAAGCCCAAGCTTTAGGCCTGAAAGCCAAACCGACCGTTGTGGGTCCGTTGACTTTCCTGTGGGTTGGTAAAGAAAAAGGCGCTGTTGAATTCGACCGTCTGAGCCTGTTGCCTAAACTGTTGCCTGTTTACGTTGAAATCCTGACTGCTTTGGTTGAAGCCGGTGCCGAGTGGATTCAAATCGACGAGCCTGCTTTGACTGTTGACCTGCCTAAAGAATGGGTAGAAGCATACAAAGACGTTTACGCTACTTTGAGCAAAGTAAGCGCCAAAATCCTGTTGAGCACTTACTTCGGTTCTGTTGCCGAACACGCTGCTTTGCTGAAATCCCTGCCTGTTGACGGCCTGCACATCGACTTGGTACGCGCTCCTGAACAGCTGGACGCATTTGCTGACTACGACAAAGTTCTGTCTGCCGGCGTTATCGACGGCCGCAACATTTGGCGCGCTAACCTGAACAAAGTTTTGGAAACTGTTGAGCCTCTGCAAGCCAAACTGGGCGACCGTTTGTGGATCTCCAGCTCTTGCTCTCTGCTGCACACTCCATTTGACTTGTCAGTTGAAGAAAAACTGAAAGCTAACAAACCTGACCTGTACTCTTGGTTGGCATTTACCCTGCAAAAAACCCAAGAATTGCGCGTTCTGAAAGCTGCATTGAACGAAGGTCATGATTCTGTTGCCGAAGAACTGGCTGCCAGCCAAGCTGCTGCCGACTCCCGTGCCAACAGCAGCGAAATCCACCATGCAGACGTTGCCAAACGCCTGGCCGATTTGCCTGCCAACGCAGACCAACGCAAATCTCCATTTGCTGACCGTATCAAAGCGCAACAAGCATGGTTGAACTTGCCTCTGCTGCCGACTACCAACATCGGTTCTTTCCCACAAACTACCGAAATCCGCCAAGCACGCGCAGCCTTCAAAAAAGGCGAACTGTCTGCCGCCGATTACGAAGCCGCGATGAAAAAAGAAATCGCCTTGGTGGTTGAAGAGCAAGAAAAACTGGACTTGGACGTACTGGTACACGGCGAAGCCGAGCGTAACGACATGGTCGAATACTTCGGCGAACTGTTGAGCGGTTTTGCATTCACCCAATACGGCTGGGTACAAAGCTACGGCTCACGCTGCGTTAAACCACCTATCATCTTCGGTGACGTAAGCCGTCCTGAAGCCATGACCGTGGCTTGGTCTACTTACGCACAAAGCCTGACCAAACGCCCGATGAAAGGCATGTTGACCGGCCCTGTAACCATTCTGCAATGGTCTTTCGTCCGCAACGATATTCCTCGCTCTACCGTGTGCAAACAAATCGCACTGGCTCTGAACGACGAAGTATTGGATCTGGAAAAAGCAGGCATCAAAGTCATCCAAATCGACGAACCTGCCATCCGCGAAGGTCTGCCTTTGAAACGTGCCGATTGGGATGCCTACCTGAACTGGGCCGGCGAATCTTTCCGCCTGTCCTCTACCGGTTGCGAAGACAGCACCCAAATCCACACTCATATGTGCTACTCTGAGTTCAACGATATCCTGCCTGCCATCGCCGCTATGGACGCTGACGTCATCACCATCGAAACTTCACGTTCCGACATGGAGCTCTTGACTGCGTTCGGCGAGTTCAAATACCCGAACGACATCGGCCCAGGTGTTTACGACATCCACAGCCCACGCGTACCGACTGAAGCTGAAGTTGAGCATCTGTTGCGCAAAGCCATCGAGGTTGTACCGGTTGAACGTCTGTGGGTTAACCCAGACTGCGGCCTGAAAACACGTGGCTGGAAAGAAACTCTGGAACAACTCCAAGTGATGATGAACGTAACCCACAAACTGCGTGCCGAACTGGCTAAATAATGTGAGTTAGATGAAAGGCCGTCTGAAAATTTTCAGACGGCCTTTTTTCTTTATCGATATTTAGACCAGCGTGTAGAAACTAGTAGCGTTGTTTACAGCATTTCCAGGAGAATACTGAAACATGAACATGCACAAAAACACCCGTCTCACCCCGCACCACCGCCAAGCCATTTGGC